>CAJLGN010000036.1 GCA_905206195.1 uncultured Roseburia sp. | reverse complement strand
TCCTACGATTTGTTAAAGCGCGACGCCGACGTGTACCGGGATATCGTGTTTGCGGTGCAGATCATTGATGAGGCACAGTACATCAAGAATCCGGGGACGCAGGCGGCGAAGGGCGTCAAAAAAATAACGGCGGCATTTAAGGTCGCACTGACCGGAACGCCGATTGAGAACCGGCTGAGTGAGCTGTGGAGTATCTTCGATTATCTGATGCCCGGATTTTTGTACACGTATCAGCGCTTTAGAGAGGAGATCGAGACGCCGATCGTCGCGGGTGGCGACGCGAATAAAATGGAGCGATTGCAGCGCATGATCCGCCCGTTTATCCTGAGGCGATTAAAGAGAGAGGTTCTAAAGGATCTGCCGGAGAAGTTGGAGGAAAATGTTTTTGCGAGACTTATTGGCGAGCAGAGACAGCTCTACGAGGCGTATTTGCAGCGGATGAAGGAGATGCTGGACGGCAAATCTGAGAAAGAATTTCGGGCGGGCAAGTTACAGATTCTCGCGGAGCTGACCAGGCTGCGGCAGCTTTGCTGCGATCCGGCGCTGCTCTTTGAGGACTACCGGGGGGAGGCCGCCAAGGCGGATGTCTGCATGGAATTGATTTTAGATGCGGTGAACGGTGGGCATAAGGTTTTGCTCTTTTCACAGTTTACCACGATGCTGGAGCGGCTTGCCATGCGCCTTAAGAAAGAGGGCGTTGGGTACTATATGCTGACGGGAGCTGTGAATAAGGAAAAACGGATGCAGATGGTGGAGAGTTTTAACCGGGATGACATTCCGGTATTTTGTATTTCCTTAAAAGCGGGTGGAACCGGGCTGAATCTGACAGCGGCGGATATCGTCATCCACTATGATCCGTGGTGGAACGTGGCGGTGCAGAACCAGGCGACAGACCGCGCGCACCGCATCGGGCAGAAAAATGTGGTGACGGTGTACAAGCTGGTGTCCGAGGGAACGATCGAGGAGAAGATTGTGGATATTCAAAAACGCAAGAAAAAGCTGGCGGAGCGGGTGCTGGAGGGCGAGGGCATGGATTCCATCACCTTTACGAGGGAGGAGTTGATGGAGCTGCTCAGCTGAATGATCCGCATTGCGCCGGCTGTTTCGGCCGATGTCGAGCGTAGTTTTTCTTCCTTTTTTTGCAGTGCTATGATAGGATAAAAACGGCGGTCATCCATGCCATAGA
Organism: uncultured Roseburia sp.; assembly: GCA_905206195.1. Lineage (GTDB taxonomy): Bacteria > Bacillota > Clostridia > Lachnospirales > Lachnospiraceae > Roseburia. The sequence goes on along the minus strand of CAJLGN010000036.1, from coordinate 7,582 downwards.
AAGAAAGTATAAGATCACGTGCGGCCGGCGGTGCCGGTGGAGGGAGGCATATGAAACCATTAGTGATACAGACAGATTTTGGAACTGCAGACGGCGCAGTGAGCGCAATGTACGGCGTTGCGACAAGCGTCAACGAGAATCTGAAGATTTACGATTTGACACATGATATTCCGCAGTACGACATCTGGGAGGCGTCTTACCGCCTGATCCAGACAGTCAGCTACTGGATGGAGGGCACTGTTTTTGTGAGTGTGGTAGATCCGGGCGTCGGCTCTACGCGGAGAAGTATCGCGGTCAGGACAAAGACGGGGCAGTATATTATTACACCGGATAACGGCACTCTGACGCACATTAAGAGGATGTGCGGGATTGTGGAGGCGCGCATCATCGATGAGAGCGTCAACCGCCTTCCCAATTCGGGGGAGAGCTACACCTTCCACGGCAGGGACATTTACGCATACACGGGAGCGAGGCTTGCGGCAGGGGTGATTTCCTTTGAGGAAGTAGGCCCCGAGACAGAGGTGGAGTCCGTGACTTCTTTGCACGTGATAGAGACACATTTTGACAAGGATAAGGTCAGCGGAACAGTCGATGTGCTGGACGTGCGTTTTGGATCGCTCTGGACCAATATCAGTAGAGAGCTGTTTTCAGAGCTTGGCGTTTCCCACGGGGGAAGAGTGGAGGTCAGCATTGAAAATGAGACGCGTGTGCTGTATAAAAATATTTTGGTGTACGCAAAGAGCTTTGCGGACGTCTACGTGGGAGAGCCGCTTGTGTATGTCAACAGCTTAGACTGCATGGCGGTTGCGATCAACCAGGGAAGCTTTGCAAAGGCCTACAATATCGGCACGGGAACGTCCTGGCGTATCACGATGCGGAAAGCGCCTCGTATTATATATGAAGATTAGTCGCGAGGAGGTTGGCATGGGAAAGAAACCCTTAGTTCAATTTGAAAACTTTGGTTTCCAATATTTCAGTCAGGCAGAGCCCACACTCTTTGATATCAATCTGACGATCTACGAGGGGGAGAAGGTGCTGATTGTGGGGCCGAGCGGCAGCGGAAAGAGCACGATCGGCCACTGTATCAACGGTCTGATTCCGTTCGCCTGCAAGGGAGAAATCACAGGCAGCCTGCGGGTGGATGGAGAGAAAACCACCGATATGAATATTTTTGAGCTGTCCAAAAAGATTGGCACGGTGCTGCAGGATGCGGACGGACAGTTCATCGGTCTGACCGTCGGGGAAGACATCGCCTTTGCGCTGGAAAATGACTGTGTGGAGGGCTCTAAAATGAGGGAGATTGTGCAGGGGGCGGCCGATATGGTAGATATGGGAAGTCTTTTGGGCGTCTCCCCCTTTGAGTTGTCCGGTGGACAAAAGCAGAGGGTGGCATTTGCCGGTGTCATGGTGGACGATGTGGATTTGCTGCTGTTTGACGAGCCGTTGGCGAATCTCGACCCCGCCACCGGAAAAACGGCTGTGGATTTGATACACCGCATTTACGAGCAGTACAACAAGACCATTGTGATTATTGAACATCGCCTGGAGGACGTGCTTTACCGGCAGGTGGATCGGATTGTGGTCGTGGACAAAGGGCGCATTGTGGCGGATGCCTCCCCCGATGAGCTGATCGCCTCGAATATTTTGACAAAGACGGGGATACGTGAGCCGCTTTACGTCACAGCGGTAAAATATGCGGGCGTTGCGATTACCCCCGAGATGCGTCCCGGAAGCCTTGAAACTCTCGCCATCGAGGAGGTGCGGGAGCCTCTGGTCACCTGGCATAAGGCGCAGGGAAAGCGGGAGAAGCAGCAGGAGCGGCCGGAGATTCTGGGAGTGCGGGGAATTCATTTCCAGTATACGGCGAAGCGGAAAATTTTAAATGATGTGAGTTTTTCCATTCCGGAGGGGGAGATGGTCAGCATCGTCGGGACGAACGGGGCCGGAAAGAGCACGCTCGCCAAATTAATCTGTGGATTTGTCACGGAGGATGCAGGGGAGATTGCCGTCTCCGGGGAATCCTTAAAGGGCAAAAGTATCAAGGAGCGCTCCGAGATGATTGGCTATGTGATGCAGAATCCAAACCAGATGATATGTAAACCGATGATTTACGACGAGGTGGCGCTGGGACTGCGCCTGCGCGGAATGGATGAGGATGAGGTCGAGCGGCGGGTGGATGAGGCGCTGAAAATCTGCGGTCTCTCCTCCTTTAAGAAGTGGCCGGTCTCGGCTCTTAGCTTCGGGCAGAAAAAGCGTGTCACGATCGCGTCGGTTCTCGTCATGAGGCCCAGGATCTTGATTCTGGACGAGCCGACTGCGGGGCAGGATTATCACCACTACACGGAGATCATGGAGTTTTTAAGGAGCCTGAACGCGCAGGGGGTGACGATTTTGCTGATTACCCACGATATGCATCTGATGCTGGAGTACACACCTCATGTGATTGTCATCTCGGGCGGACAAAAAGTCGGAGACGCCTCCGCAGCCGAGATTTTGACGGACGAGGCGATCACTGAAAAGGCGAGCCTAAAGCTGACAAGTCTCTACGATCTGGCAATAAAAGCGGAGATCGGGGAGCCGATGTCCTTTGTGCAGCATTTTATTGATTACGAGAGGGAGGCGAGGGATGAAAACAAAACTGTTTGATTACATTGAGCGGGACAATTTTATTTACGGCTTATCGGGAATCACAAAGCTGGTCTGTTTTGTTTTGCTCACCCTCGGCGCGATGCTCTCCTACGATGCCCGCAGTATTTTTGTGATTTTTTTGCTTTCCGTGGTACTGTTAAAGGTGTCGGAGATTCCGTTTCGGCAGGTGAGGCTGATGTTCGTCTATGTCGCAATCTTTATGGCGGCAGAGTTTGTGCTGACCTACCTCTTTGCGCCCCAGTACGGCGAGTCTATCTACGGGACGGCACATGAGATTTTCCGGTTTAGCAGCCGCTATGTGGTGACGCAGGAGCAGATGCTCTACCAGTTTACGAAGGTGTTGAAATATTTTTCTGTGGTTCCGCTCGGCATTATATTTTTGCTGACGACAAACCCGAGCGAGCTGGCCTCAGCGCTCAACAGGGCGGGCATCAGCTACAAGGGGGCGTATGCCCTGGCGCTCACGCTCCGCTATTTCCCGGATACGATACGAAACTACCAGGATATCTCGCTGGCACAGCAGAGCAGGGGGCTTGATTTGTCCGGGAAGGAGAAGTTTTCTGTCCGGGTAAAAAATATTATGAGCATCTGCGTGCCTCTGATTTTTACGACGATGGACCGCATTGATCTCATCAGCAATGCCATGGATTTGCGGGGATTTGGAAAGCACAAAAAACGGACCTGGTACGCGGCGAGAAGACTTGGAAGATCGGATTATACAGCAATGCTGTTTGCCCTGCTCGTATTTTTGGGGACGGTTTTGGTTAGCATATTTATCAATCACTCCCGCTTTTGGAATCCGTTTGCGTAGGGGACGGGAAATGGCGGCAGGGAGTCCTTGACAAATCCTGCGGGAAAAGATAGTGTGTAAGATAGAGTGTTTCTAAGATATTGTTTCGAGGCATAGTTTCAGAGACAAAGGAGGAGTTTTATTTATGAAGAAAATGTTTCAGGTTAACACAAAGACGATTGTCGCAACAGGGCTTGGTGCGGCGCTGTTTACAGTGCTGTTTATGTATGTAAAAATTCCGACGTTTGTGCCGGGGACGATGGTGCAGCCCGCATATGGCATCGGCGGTTTTTTTGCGGCGCTATTCGGTCCGATTGCCGGGTTTTTGATCGCGTTTATCGGACACGCGCTCTCGGATTCCGTACAGTACGGCTCTCCGTGGTGGAGCTGGGTGGTGGCAAGTGGACTCTCCTGCGGAATTACAGGACTCTCGTATGCAAAGCTGCAGGTGGAGGATGGCATTTTTGGCGGGAAAGATATCATTCGCTACAATGTATTTCAGATTGTGGGAAATGCTATCGCTTGGCTTTTGGTTGCTCCGATCTGGGATGTCGTGGTGTTTGCGGAGCCGGTCAACAAGATGATCGCGCAGGGAGCTGTGGCGTTTGTGACCAATTCCATTTCTTACGGCGTGCTCGGCACAGTGCTGCTCGTGTTCTACAGCGGAACCCGCTCCAAAAAGGGAAGCCTGAAGGCGGAATAAAATCCAGTTGACAGAGGATACTGTGTGAAATACCGGCCTTCGGGCTTGGCAAATCTTAAAGAATGAGACTCATGTATATTTCAACCTGGATTCCGTGGGGATGTGGGTGCGGGATATACATTGAGTCCCATTTTTATTGTGCGGGAATGTGGATGACTTTTTCCTGCGGGAGACCTTGCGGAAATGTGTATTTACAGGGCGGAGAAGGGAGAAAATGGGAATGGCAATTTTTGTGGAACTGTTTTTGATAGGGGTTGGTCTGGCGATGGACGCGTTTGCTGTGTCCATCTGTAAGGGGCTTGGAATGCGGAAAGTCAACAAAAAACAGGCGTCCATTATCGGTTTGTTTTTTGGAGGATTTCAGGCGATTATGCCGTTTATCGGATGGGGGCTTGGAATCCAGTTCGAGCGGTATATCACAAATATCGATCATTGGATTGCATTTGTCCTGCTGGGATTCATCGGCGGTAAAATGCTCGTGGAAGCACTGAATTCGGAGGACGAGAATGTGGAGATCGATCAGATGGACGCACCGCTGAATTTAAGGGAACTGCTGATGCTAGCGGTTGCGACCAGCATCGATGCGCTGGCGGTCGGCATCACGTTTGCATTTTTGAAGTATCCGATTGTGGAGGCGATCTCAATCATCGGGACAGTCACATTTTTTATTTCCATCGGGGGCGTGTATGTCGGGAACCTCTTTGGGAATAAATATAAAAAGAAAGCGGAGTTCGCGGGCGGCGCCATTTTGGTGCTGCTGGGACTGCGGATTCTCTTATCCCATCTTGGAATCTGGGGTTAAAAGAGAAGTTTTTGTGGGTACAAATGAGGGAGGAATCGGATTATGATGGAAATGCTTTGGCCGTTGGTGCTGCTGGTAGTGGGTTTTGTTTTATTGATCAAGGGCGCAGATTTTTTTGTGGAGGGAAGTTCGTCTGTGGCAAAGATGTTGCGGGTTCCGTCCATTATCATCGGCCTCACGATCGTGGCGATGGGGACGAGCCTGCCCGAGTGCGCAGTGAGTATCACGGCGTCCGTGACGAACAATAACGCGCTGGCGGTCAGCAACGCGGTCGGCTCCAATATTTTTAATCTCCTGGTGGTCTGTGGATTCTGTGCGCTGTTCAACCCGCTCGTCGTGGAGAAGAACACACTGAAAAAGGAATTTCCATTTTCGGTGTTTTGCGCGGCGCTTCTTTTGGTGTGCGGCTATCTGGCGATGTCGCTTGGAAGAATGGACGGTATGATCCTTCTGACGCTGTTTGCGGGATTCCTGCTCTGGATGATCAGTTCTGCGCGCAGGGCGAGAGCAAATGCTTCGGAGGAGGAGTACGAGGTGCTCCCAGTCTGGAAGTGTGCGGTATTCATCCTCGGTGGTATCATTGCGATCAAGTTTGGGGGTGACTTTGTGGTGGAGGGCGCGTCCGCGATTGCGGCGCGTGTGGGTCTGAGCCAGAATCTCATCGGTCTTACAATTGTTGCCTTGGGCACAAGTCTCCCGGAGCTTGTGACCTCCGTCGTGGCGGCGCGCAAGAATGAGCTGGATATGGCGCTGGGAAATGTCATCGGCTCCAATGTTTTTAACATTCTGTTTGTCCTCGGGATTGCGGCGGCCATCAGCCCGATCGCGTTTATCATGGAGAATGTCATCGATATCATGATTTTGATCGGTATGAGCCTCATTGTGTGGGTGCTCGCGTGGACGAGACAGAGACTGGACAAAAAAGAGGGCGCCATTATGATCGCACTGTATGTGGGGTATCTCGTGTATATCTGTGTGCGGTAAAGCGATTTGATAATGGGTAGCTTATCAAATAAAAAATATTAGGATTATATAAGGCATTTTTCAGTGGGCAATGACTGGGAGATGCCTTTTTATTTTTTACATGATGTAGTCCGTTGTAAACAAATATAAAATTTTCTACAAACGTCATAAAAAATTTTTTAAAAAGGTTTATTGTAGAAAATAAAAAGGTATTTGAAAAAGATGAAAAAGGTAAATTATAGTATTGCGCCTATGCGGAATACTTTTTCCGAAATTTGTTCTGGATGGACTGGTTACTGGGGCATCTGTAAATTATTTTTTGGTGGTAATTATCGCTTTTTTGTGTACCTTTGTGCCGTTAGCAGTGGCGAGAGAATATATAGAATCCGTATATGATCCCAAAATTACATTTATCAGATTTCAATTTTTAGCGTTGTATTATAAGAAATGCATGAGTATGAAATACGAATACACGGAATCTCCGGAGATGTTGGACAAGATCGAAGAATCCTGCGCTGCAGTTGGGGCGTCAAATAAAGGATTGGCAAATTATATCAAGCAGTCGATCGACATTGTAGTTTGTATTTTTTCTTTATGTATTTATTTTGCTATGATTGTGAAATTGGAAAAATGGGTTTTTCTGATTCTGCTGTTCAGTGCGGTTATTCTATATTGCTTACAGTCTTATGCAAATAATTATGCATACCAAAAGGAAAAGGAAAAAGCGAATATAAATAGAAAGGTATCGTACTTGCGCTATGTGATGTGTAAAGATACCTTTGGCAAAGATATCCGGTTATTCAATATGGGTGAGTGGCTGTGTGGCATTCAGAGAAAAAATATTGCGGAATATATATTTCTTATCAAAAAAATATTACTTCGCTTCAAAGTGAGTAGTCTGATGAATGCAGCACTCGGCGTCCTTCGCGAGTGAGTAATTTATATGTATCTGATCAAAGAAGTGCTAGAGCACAATTTGTCGATCGGAAATTTCACAATGTATCTGTCGTTATTTTTTAGTTTTTCTAACATCCTTTCTGATTTCACAAAAAATATGGCAAATATGAAAGGTGAGAATTTAATTATTAATCATTTCAGGGGATTTCTGGAGTTTGAAGAGGAGTACTGTGGTACAAATATTGAAAGAAACCGAAAGGGAGAGACGTGTCCGGAAATAAAATTAGAAAATGTATCTTTTTGCTATCCAAACACAAATAAATATATTTTAAGAAATATAGACCTGACGATACACGCAGGAGAGAAAATTGCGATCGTAGGAGAAAACGGCGAGGGGAAAAGCACGCTTATAAAATTGATCTGCAATCTATATGAGCCCACCAAGGGGGAGATTTACTTCAATGATACCAATATTAAGGACATACCGAAAGAGATCTACTATGAGCAGCTGGCGGTGATTTTTCAGGAAGTAAATATCCTCGAGTTCTCCATCGCAGAAAATATTGCCATGTGTTCCGAACAATTGATAGATAGCGCCTGCCTGAAGAAGGCGATAGAAATCAGTGATTTAGAAGAAAAAATGAATCAGTTACAAAAGAGGGAAAAAACATTTCTTGGAAAGAGCATAGATGTGGACGGTATTGCATTATCGGGAGGTGAATCACAAAAGCTCATGATGGCCAGAGCGTACTATAAAAATTCGGGTCTCATTATTTTG
>CAJLGN010000035.1 GCA_905206195.1 uncultured Roseburia sp. | reverse complement strand
GTTATAATTGAGAGCGGAAGCGCTAGCCCGATCAAAATCGCCGACCACAATAGCTCGCGCAGCGTGTAGCGCGTCGTGATCAGCTTGATTGCCAAAAAAAGCATCCCAAACACAAAAAAATACTTATAAATATTGTCCCCGTGATCATAGGCGAACGCTTTCATCAGAATATTGATCGCAAAAAAGCCGTAGTACGCGGCGATTCCTATTCTCTTCCAATCGGTTTCCTCATATATCCTCTTCATTCTATCCATCTATATTCTCCAACCAAATCCCGCACATCCTACGACTCGATTCTGCGGTAAATCACATAATCATCTTCCACCTCTGTCAGCCGCTCATATCCGTACCTTGTGATATCTTCCGAGATGCGGTGGAACGAGGTGTTGAACACGATATAGCGGCAGTTCCTGGCTCGGGCAACCTCCGTGATCAATCCCACATCGGGCTCCTCCTTGCTCATCTCCTCAAAAACACGCGCCTCGTCCGGCTCAATGTTGGTGATAAATCCCTCCGCATTTCTTCCGTAGAGAAGTCCCACCGAAGAGCTGTACTGTCTGATGTAGCACAACAGCTCATTGGGCACAATAATCGTCTCCTTCCAGTCTCTAAGCCCGCCCATCACAACATCGGACACCGCTATCGCGGCCTGCGGAATCTCGTACGCATTCTCCTTCTCGCTGTAAGTGGCGCTGGAAAATTCCCGCTCCCCAGTCACCGCAATGCAGGCGCACGCCAGGACAACCACCCCGATTCGCAGCACGTTTCTCTTAAGTCTGCACGTCAGCTGTGTCAGCGCGTAGGCGATCACGAACGACACCGGAAGCATCCACAGAAGCCTCCAGTAGATTCCAGAGAGGAATTTGGTCCCAACAAAGGCGTAAAACAGCGGGTTAAAAAAGAACAAAAGCACCAGCACCGACGGCCAAAAAAGACGCGCGCGCGCAGTTTTCCCCGCCAAAAGGCAAAAAAGCAGTGCCGCCACAAAAAACAGCCAATGCCAGAGCCCCTCCCTCCCACCTATAAACTCGATAAATTCTTTCCAAACCGCAAAGCAATAATTCATCATGTGCCTCCTATCCAACCATATAATACAGCAGGCAGAGGATGCTCGGCAGTGCAGCCGCCCAGATGACCACCGTTTTTTTCCACGCCCGGTGATAGATAAAATCGACCAGACCGTACAAGAAAATGACAACCGGCGCAGTTACAATTCCGATCCCCGACAGCAGGCATGCCCCCGCATCCGCCGCAAAAAGCAGCGCAATCCAGCTCTTTTTGTACTCCCGCCGCATGATCTGATACAGGAGATAAAACAACATCGGCAGCATAAAGCTCGCGCACACCGCCTTTCCCTGCCAAATACGCAAAAGCAGCATGGACGCCAGCGTGTGCGTGGAGGTGTAACCCCACAGATGAATCACCGACAAAAAGATCAAAAACAAAAACACCTTTTCCACATCCCCCCGCAGGAGCACCTGCCCGATCAAAAAATAGACAGCATAGCACAGCAGGATCAAAAAGAAAGGCAGGTATGTGTGAGAGAGCACCGCCGGTGGGATGCCGGAAAGTCGGCTTCCGATCGCCACATACATCGCCCACGGGGATGTGAAATCTTTCTTTACCTCCCCCTCGTTCCAGTAGAGGAAGTCCCCCGCGATCGGGTCATCCTGATACATTGTATCGTGCTCCACCGCAGAGACTTCCTCCGACACAAACCGGGAGTCATCGTCATCACGGTGCTCATAGCGCGCAGGAATATACGCCTGGAGCAGAATCAGCACCGCCGCCAGCACGCCAAACGTGAACGTCCATGCCCGCGCTCCCCCCGCGCTCCGCTCTGTTTTTGAAGGCACTGCCGTCGCCGTGTCCGCCGTCCCTGCCGCCAGCCCTCTCTGCTTCCAGCATTTTAGCACCCTCCAAAAGGAAATGAGTGCGAGCACATTCAGAATCATCTGCCAAAGTATCATGGCGCTTGTGAGCGTCTGCTTTGTCGCCACAAGGGGCACCAGCACCGCCTGCGCCGCCGCGAGCATAGTTGTAAATCCAAGTGTCCACGCGTGCAAAAAACGGTTCCACCTCCCGGCAATTTGCAAAAGCTCCACCCAGAAGAACCCAATCCACGCCGGGAGAAACACATACAGAACACTCAAAAAAATGATGTTTCTACAATTCATACACCAAAACTCCATCGATGTGGATGTCATTTACATTCGCCGTATTTTTTGCCCGGTACAGACTCTCATTTTTCACCGTCTTTCTTCCACACGCCACGAAGGACTTATTGCAGAGCTTCGCCGCCGCGTACGCCTCCGCCGATTGGGAGACGTCCTCGCTGTTGATCACAATACACTCATAGCGCTCGCTCATCTCCTCAATAAAAGCTGCAAATTTCTTGTTTCCGGCGATATCCATTCCCCTCTCGGCACTCTGATTCCTGCACACGGAATCCAGATATGCATTCATCTGTAACGGCTGTGCGCACTCCGCCTCACCGAGTATATACGCGCTGATCGAGTGCGCCTCATCCCCGTTCACCTCAGCCACGGCGAGATCCACGTAGAGTGTGCGCTTCTGCTCGTTCGCATAACTCATGGCGAGCTTTAGAGCCACATCCTTTTTCGGGCACTGCACTGGAATGCACGCGATCCGGTTGCAGGTCTTCGCGTCATCCTTCAGATAAAGTGCAACCTTTTTAAAGGCGTCCTCATTGTCCGCACCGCTCTTTAAAACATCAATGATGTTCGCATCCAGACATTCTCTGATCTCCTCCGTGTTCTTGGGCTTCTTGTACAGAAGCATCCAGAAGGTGTAGAGCACGATCTCAACAATGATTCCCAAAAGAATTCCCGCGGTGACTGCCTTAAAAATCGCCTTGTTAAAATCCTCCTTCGTGATGGAGTAGGTGGCAATCTTCAAGATCTCGCTGGTCGCGTACGGCGCGTCTAAAACAGTGACACAGCCCTCCTCGATCATCTCCTCGCAGGTCTTGATAGTTGCCTCCATCACGCCCTCCGTGAATCCCATAGCAATCTCTTCGTTCGCGAGCGTTGCATTTCCGACTGTGGCGGGGTAAGTCACATAGACGGACACCACACCCGCCACGGACCCCTGCTCCACCTCGAACAGGTTCATGTACTCATCCCGCGTGATTGATAACCCGGTAATCTTGGCGAACTTCTCATAGGCGCGGCTGCTCTTTGAGATATTCATGACATTTCCGGCGCGCTCCGCCACGCTGGAATCACTGTAAGCGCTGACAAAAAGAGAGCCTTTCACCTGGTGCTTATTCTCATACATCTCATTTTCCACATACTGGTGCAGGGTGGTGTATTTGTACCCGCCGAGCGCCGCCGCGCAAAGAAGCGCCAGAATGACCGCCAACCACCACTTTCTCAAATTGTAGCGTATGATCTCCTGAAAACTATATTCCTTATCCATCTTATACTCTCTGCTCATGTTTCGTCTCCCTTCTTACTCTCCGCCCTTTTCAAATACGACTCTGATCGTTTTTAGCAGGATTCGGATATCCATTCCGATGCTCCAGTTATCAATATACTGCACATCCAGTTTTACAACATCCTCAAAGTCATTGATATTATTTCTTCCACTGACCTGCCAAAGTCCGGTGATTCCCGGCTTTGCGCTCAGGCGCCGCTTCTGGTGCAGCTCATATTGCCGGAACTCGTCCACCGTCGGCGGCCTGGTACCCACCAGACTCATGTCACCCTTTAAAACATTTAGGAACTGTGGCAGCTCATCGATACTGGTCTTTCGGATGAACTTTCCGACCTTCGTGATTCTTGGGTCATCCTTCATCTTGAACATAAATCCGTTCATCTCATTCTGACTTTCCAGTTCCTTCTTCCGCCGCTCCGCGTCGCGGTACATCGAGCGGAATTTGTATATCTGAAAGAACCTTCCGTTCTTTCCGACACGCTTCTGAGAAAAGAACAGCGGCCCCGGCGACTCGATCAGAAGCGGCGGTGCGAGAAGAACCGTCGCTACCGCGGTGATTGCAAGCCCGACGATCGCACCCGCAATGTCCATCAAGCGCTTTACAATCAACATCTTCCAGTCGTAATGCTGATTGGAGAAGGTCACGACCGGGATATTCCCCATCATATGAAAGCTTTTATGGTACTCGTCAAAGCGGTTTAAAATCTCAATGCTGACATGGACGGTCGCCCCCATATCCTCAAAAGCATTGACCACATTCGCCAGCGAACTCCCGGTGTCGTAGGGCACGTTGATGAACACCTCGTCCACAATCTGCTCCTTCGCATACCGGAACATATTGTCGTAAGTCGCGACGACCGGAATGCCGTCGTACCACTTCCCCACCTGATTGTCATCGATGATCGCGATGCTCGCCAAACGATGCGCCCAGTCCCTCGAATTGTCGGCCTCCGCTATGATGTCTGCCACGCGGTCAGACGTCGTGACCAGAAACACCTGATTGGTCCCCCGCTTGTTGCGGTAAACCTTCAGCAGATAATATTTCACCAGCACATGGAGTGCAAAAAACAACACCAGATTCATCCCCGCTATACAAAAATACACGCCGCGGGAGGCGTCTGCATTGTTGTGCTGCAGGAAAATGGTCAGCGCCGTCACAAAAATGAGCACGACGCTCGCCTCCACCCCCGCAAAGAAATCGCGGTAAAAATTCCTTCGAATAAAATTTTTCTCAATATCAGAAAACAGCATGACCAGCGTATAAACCACCAGCACAATGCCAAAACTCCCCAAAAGCTCCGCCTTCATATCCTCGACGGACACATTTCGGTATGCGACCAGCCACAGATAACCGCCTCCAAAATAACTCACGACAAAACATGCGATATCTGCCAACAATAAAATCACATCTTGAATTTTCTCTCTCGATTGGTACATGTCTAATCCTTCCTCATCCCTGGGTTTGACGTCTCACAAACTCATATCTCATAGACTTTTTTCTTGTTTCCCAGAGAGAATATGATTCTCCACCCCGCTGTCTGCGCGGCGATCCACACACAGTCAAACCCCCAGACAGGCCTCGTCACATTGCAGATCTTAAGGGCTCTCGCCACATCCGCCCGCTCCCTGCGTTCAATCTGCGCGGGAATCTCTCTGCCATCTTGATCGGTCACTTGGATATTCACCGGAAGACTTCTTCCATCCCAGGCTCTGGCGCACGCCCACCCCGAGCAGATCACACTGCCATCCTGACATACCTGCCTGTCAATGTGGTACAAAAGCTTCCGCACTTTGATCCACGCGGATTCTTCCAGAACTTCCCCGCCCTGTCTAAGACTCATGTCACCACTGAAACGCATCTCCGGGAGCGTCCATATCCTGGTTCCCATCACCCGCTGCATATTTCGCACCGGGAGCGATCCCTTTCCGAGATATTGCTGAAAATGTTCCTCCATCCGCTGAAATACCACCGCCTGCTCCGCTGTGATATCCGCCAGTTCAAGCAGTGATTCAAGACTCCATTCGGTATCGTACAAAACCTGGTGATACGCAAAATACAAGGCTCGGTACACCAAAAATGCCTTCGGTATCAGAAAATCAAATGTCCACTCGTAGTCGATTACCGTCCACAACACATCGTCATCCCCGCGCGCACCAGCGGGAAGAAATATATTGGAAAAAATCAGATCAACATCACTTATCCCCGCGCAGGCAAGCCCGTCCTCCGGCACGCATTCTCCGAAAACTTCTGTAAACTCCCCCGTCACGGCAAACGGCTCATCGCCGCCCGACGCGAGCACTCTGCGGATATAGAGGCGCAGAATCCGCTCCGCAAGCATTTCATCGCCCCCCTGCACGGCAGCCTCCAGACAATCCTGCAGAGAGACGCCCGGAAGAAATGGAAACTGGACGCCGATAGACTTTCCAGCCCCATCGCCAATCTCCTCGCACGCGCAGAACGAGATTCCACTGCCTGCATATGTCACGTTCAAACGCTCACCGTTCTTTGCCATCTGCCGAATGTGTGCTTCCCCCTCCGGATACAGCGCATATTTATATACTTTTTTCCGATTGGACTCCCCCATCACAATATCCGTGCGAATACGAAACGGAAGTGCCCGCTCATTGGAATATTTGGAATATATCGTTCTCTCCAACCCCCAAATCCTCCTACTGCATTGCCTCTATGAGAAAAGAATTGGAGAATGCGCCAAAAAGTCCTTCCCCGAGCAACGTGTCATACACTCTGCGCTCATCAAACAACTGCATTCTGTCCCTCTGAAAGTTCCTCCTGTTCTCCGACAGCTCCCCCCTTTTTGGCAGCCAGTCATCCGAGTAGACACAGGACGGAAACTTGTGATCCGGGTACGGATAATAAAATCTTGCTTTTTTAAACCCCGCTTCTAAGAGTATCTTCACATACTCTCCCCTGGTGTAGCATCTGGCCTGTCCCAGGCAGTCCCCGCCGCCGGGATATCCCTCGATACCGACAAAATATCCGCCGCTGTACTCCTCCTGCGCCCCCGCTAGATACCGCAGTCCCAAGCGGTTTGCATCAGCCACGATCAGTCTGCCCCCCTCCGCAAGCATCCCGCGCAGCGCCGGAAGCCGTCCGATATACCGGTAAAAATCACCGGCAATCAAAATCACGGTACAGCGCGCTATCTCCGCCTGCCTCTCCCAGTCATCCTTTCGGACAACCCGCAGTCTGCCGCCGTTCGTTGCCTCCGCCGGACATCTCGCCCGGATGATGTCTGCACACGCCCTATTTTCTGCAATGCAGATCACCTCCGACGCTTTCGCCAGCAACTTTCCCGTGAGCGCACCGCACTCGGGATTGCACTCAAGCACCCGGTCCCCCGCCTCAATTGAGAGCCAGTCCACCAGATTCTGGCGGATCTCGGAGAGATGGTACAGATATGGATAGGACGCCTTCTCCGTGATAATCCGGTCATAATCTTCTCTCTTATTCTGTTTTATGATCTCATACAGATCCGCCAAAAACTGTGCATCATCCATAAAGCAACCAGACCTCTCCAAACGCTATCTCTCCAGCTCGACCGTCGTCTGCGAATTCATATCGTAAAAACCAACCGTATTCTTATCCGAGATCACCGTCACACCCACGACATCGTACAGCCTGTGATACGCGCGGAATTCGCCGCCCACAAATCCGGTGCAGCTGATCGAGAGCAGATATTCTCCCCCCTGCAAATCCATCTGCTGCTTAAATGTGGCAACATAGGTATCTCCCGCCTTCGCAAGCCCGACACCCACCTTCTCGTACATGGTGTTCGTCCCGGTCACAGCCGTCCCCTGCACCGTCTTAAAAGTGTAGGTAAAGATCGGATCCTGGACATCCACCGCAAAATGCACCTTGGACTTTATCTCGAAGGAAGTTCCCTTCTGGATACAATTGGTATAGCTTCCATATTCATCTATCACTGCAAAATCAATGATTTCCGCTTCCCCCGTGCCGTATTCATTTACATCTGGATTTAACTGATAATTGGACTTCCAAAGCTTCGTCTGCAGCATCCCTCTCCCGGACTCTGACCGGGCAGAGGTTTTGACACCGTCCGCCGCGCTCCCCTCTGTCCCAACCTCCAACGTTTCCTCTCCAAGGATCTGACCGCTCTTGATATTCTGCGACTGATTTAGCAGCACCTTTTTATAGAGATTGATCGTCTCCTTGGGATTGCCCTCCGAGAGCTTTTTTCCTCTATTTAAAAGAATCACCCGGTCACAGTACTTTGCCACACTGCTGATGTCGTGGCTGACAAAAATAATCGTCTTGCCCTGCGCCTTAAAATCCTCGAACTTTTTGTAACACTTGGCCTGAAAGAACACGTCCCCCACCGAAAGCGCCTCATCCACAATCAAAATCTCCGGGTCGATATTGATCGACACAGCGAACGCCAGCCGGACAAACATACCGCTCGAGTAGGTCTTACAGGGCTGATTGACAAAATCCCCGATGTCCGCAAACCGCAGGATCTCATCCATCCGCGCGTCCATCTCCTCCCTGGAAAACCCCATCATCATACCGTTTAAATAGACGTTCTCAATCCCGGTGTACTCCATGTTAAATCCCGCCCCAAGCTCCAGCAGCGCAGAAATTCTCCCGTCGATCTCCACATCCCCGCCGGTCGGACTCAAGACGCCAGTGATAATCTTTAAAATCGTCGACTTCCCGGAACCGTTCGTCCCGATGATTCCGATTGTCTCGCCCTTTTTGACCTCGAAGGAAACATCATCCAACGCCCGGTGTTCCTGAAAGCGGTCCTCTTTTGCCAATCCCAGCGCATCCAACAGGCGCTCCGAGGGCTTGTGATATAAGCGGTAGACTTTGCTGACATCCTCTACCTTGATTGCTGTGTTGTTATCCATGTAACTCCTCTATCCATTATCGCTCACTCCGTGAACAGTAACACGCTTTGTGAGGCGCACAAAATAAACGTTGTAACCATTTTTTAAATGTCCGATTGTTCTGCTGCTTTCGCCAGCGCGCCCCCACAAAAGACGCCGATGAGCGCCGCCCCGTCATCAGCTCCTCTGTTTTTCCCCTTACAATACACCCGCGAAGTGCGGTCTCAGGCGCTTAAACACACGCCTTCCCAAAAACAGCACCACCAGAGTAAACCCCCAGAAAAATCCGGTAAGCCCGGGGCGCTCCCAGAATGCAATCTTATTGATCAGCGCATCCCGGTAACCGGAAACAATATAGTACATCGGGTTGAGCCGCAATATGGTGAGCGCCCACCCCGGTATAAACGACACGGACTCAAAATCCCACATGATGATATTTGAGGAATTGTTCACCGTCGTTCGCATTCTGGACGCACAGAGCATGGAGGA
>CAJLGN010000034.1 GCA_905206195.1 uncultured Roseburia sp. | reverse complement strand
TGCAGCGCCCGTACCAGATGCCGTATGAAGCGAATCTCCCGTCAGTTCATCAAACTGGCGCAGCAAATCCTTCGCAGACGCACTCATCCCGGTCGGCGTCTGCACCACAAGATCTACATACTGGTCCCCGCGGATCGCCTTGTTCTTCAGGGAGGGAACTCCTTTACCCTTTAAGCGGATTCTGGTACCTGTCTGCGTGCCTGCCTTGACCTCATACAAAACATCGCCGTCCACAGTTCCGATGCGAATCTCACCGCCCAACGCTGCCTGCGCAAAAGAAATCTGCTTCGTCGAGTAGATATTCATACTCTGCCGCTGCAGCGATGGGTGTCTGGACACCACAACCTCCACCAGGAGATCTCCCCTCGGTCCGCCATTGATGCCAGGCTCGCCCTTTTCTCGAATTCGGATGCTCTGCCCATTGTCGATACCGGCCGGGATCGTTACCTGAATCTTCTTCTTGTTTGCAATATAGCCTGTGCCACGGCAATCCTGGCATTTTTCGCGGACGATCTTGCCGGAGCCTCCGCAGTCCGGACAGGTCTGCACGTTCTGCACAGTTCCAAAAAAGGACTGCTGGGTAAATACCACCTTGCCCTTCCCCCCGCACTTGGTACAGGTCTCCGGCGTCGTTCCCGGCTTTGCTCCAGTTCCGTGACAGGTATTGCAGGAATCCTTCAACACCATCTCAATCTCTTTTGCACAGCCGAACACCGCTTCCTCAAACGTAATCCGCACACTGGTTCGCAGATTCGCCCCCTGCATCGGACCGTCATTTGCCCTTCTTCTGCCACCGCCGAAAAAATCACCGAAAATATCACCGAAGATATCACCCATGTCCATGCCCGAGAAATCAAATCCACCCGCGCCGCCGCCCGCACCGTCAAAAGCCGCGTGGCCAAACTGGTCATACTGCCGCTTCTTGTCCGGATCACCGAGCACAGCGTACGCCTCCTGCGCCTCCTTAAACTTCTCTTCCGCGTGCTTATCCCCGGGATTCATATCAGGGTGATACTTTTTGGCAAGGGCGCGGAACGCCTTTTTGATATCAGCGTCCGATGCAGATTTATCCACACCCAGAACCTCATAATAATCTCTCTTATCTGCCATAACTTTTCCTCTTTCCAAATCCGTCTGTCACAACGCGCCACAGGGTTTCCAGATGCACCATCCGGAAACCCCATGTACGTCGTACTATGCCAAACATAGTAACATAATGTGACTACTTTGTAAATATATGAGTTTCAGAATCGAACCTAGACCTCTTTGAAATCCGCGTCCACCACATCATCGTCCGCGGATCCTGCGCCGCCCGCGCTGCCCATATCCGGCCCTGCGCCCGCCGCACCGTTTGCTGCCTGGGACTGCTCATACATCTTTGCAAATACCTTCTGCGCGCTCTGTGTCAGCTTCTCCTGTAAGGATTTGAGCTCTGCGACATCCGCCTCCGTCATCTCTTCTGCGTTCTGATGCGCCTCCAGGAAGGACTTCACAGCGTTCATATCGCCCTCCACCTCTGACTTATCGGCTGTATCCAGGTTTCCACCCACCTGATCGAGCGCCTGCTGTGTCTGGAATACAAAGGAATCTGCATCGTTTCTCGCATCGATGGCCTCTTTTCTCTTCTTATCCTGCGCCTCATACTCCGCTGCCTCTCTGACTGCCTTATCGATCTCATCATCCGACATGTTGGAGCCTGCAGTGATGGTAATGTGCTGCTCTTTTCCAGTCCCCATATCTTTTGCAGACACGTTCACGATACCGTTGGCATCGATGTCGAAAGTGACCTCAATCTGCGGAACACCGCGGCGTGCTGGCGGGATCCCGTCCAAACGGAACTGTCCAAGAGACTTATTGTCCCTCGCAAACTGTCTCTCTCCCTGTACCACGTTGATGTCAACTGCGGTCTGATTGTCCGCTGCGGTGGAGAAAATCTGGCTCTTCTTCGTCGGGATGGTCGTGTTTCTCTCGATCAATCTCGTCGCGACGCCACCCATGGTCTCGATGGAAAGGGAGAGCGGTGTGACATCAAGAAGTAAGATCTCACCTGCCCCTGCATCTCCGGCCAATTTGCCGCCCTGGATGGACGCGCCGATTGCGACACACTCGTCCGGATTTAAAGACTTGCTGGGCTCTTTTCCTGTCAGCTGTTTTACCTTATCCTGCACAGCCGGAATACGTGTGGAACCGCCGACCAAAAGCACCTGGCCAAGATCTGCATTGGTGAGTCCCGCATCCTTCATCGCGTTCTGCACCGGGATTGCAGTTCTCTCTACCAGATCGTGTGTCAGTTCATCAAACTTTGCTCTGGTGAGGTTCATATCAAAATGCTTTGGCCCTTCTGCAGTCGCAGTGATAAACGGAAGATTGATGTTGGTAGTCGTGGCGGAGGAGAGCTCTTTCTTCGCCTTCTCTGCGGCCTCCTTCAATCTCTGAAGCGCCATCTTGTCGTTGGAAAGGTCTACGCCCTCCGCCTTTTTGAATTCCTCAATCATCCACTTCGTGATCTTTTCATCGAAGTCGTCACCGCCCAAACGTGTATCTCCGTTGGTCGCAAGTACCGCGATCACGCCGTCGGCAATCTCGATGATGGACACATCAAAGGTACCGCCGCCCAGGTCATATACCATGATCTTCTGCTCTTTTTCATTGTCCAGACCGTATGCAAGCGCCGCTGCAGTCGGCTCGTTGATGATGCGCTTTACGTCAAGTCCTGCAATTTTACCTGCATCCTTCGTCGCCTGGCGCTGAGCGTCATTGAAGTATGCAGGAACGGTGATGACTGCCTCGTTTACCGTCTCCCCCAGATAACTCTCCGCGTCCGCTTTTAATTTCTGGAGCACCATCGCGGAAATCTGCTGTGGCGAGTAGCTCTTATCATCGATCGCCACTTTATAATCTGTCCCCATATGTCTCTTGATCGAAGCGATCGTCTTCTCCGCGTTTGTCACTGCCTGACGCTTTGCAGGCTCTCCGACCAACCGCTCTCCGGTCTTTGTAAACGCTACGATAGATGGTGTTGTTCTTGCGCCTTCCTGGTTCGCGATGACGGTCGGCTTCCCACCTTCCATAACTGCGACACAGCTGTTTGTCGTTCCCAAATCAATACCAATAATTTTTCCCATGATCCATTCCTCCTGATTTCTAACCAAAAAATATTGTCCTAGTTCTCATTGCTGCGGCTTCTGTCTTCGCCGTATTTATGGTAAATGGCTGTTCTAAAGCCAAGTGCCTGCTTTTTCCTGCCGTAACTCCTATGAGACGACGGCTACCATACTGTGTCTCACAACGGAATCCTTGTACATATATCCCTTGAGCAGCTCCTGTGCGACTGTTCCAGACTCGTACTCCTCACTGTCCGTCTGCATCACCGCATTGTGATATTCAGGATCAAACTCCTTTCCGACTGCCTCGATTGCCTTCACTCCGATAGAATCCAACTCCATCAGCATCTGCCTGTATACCTTATCCATGCCCACCACGAAAGCGTCTTCCCTGCTCTCCTCCGGCACTCCTGCAAGTCCTCGCTCAAAGTTATCAATGACCGGAAGTATCTTCTCGACAATACTCCGCGCTCCCATATCGTACATCTGCATCTTTTCTTTTTCAGTGCGCTTGCGGAAATTGTCAAACTCCGCCATCTGGCGCTTTAAACGATCGTTTAGCTCGTCGATCTGCTCGTCTTTTTTATCTTTCCTCTTCTTGAAAAAGCGCTTCTTGGCATCACCGGACATCTCACCATCTGCGGATGCATCGCCATCTTCCTCCGACTCTTCGGCACTGAAAGCTTCCTCAGCCGTATCCGCCTGTGTATCCTCGCTCACCTCCGCCCCCTCAGCATCCTTCTCGAGTTCCTCCAACACTTCTTCCAAAATCTCTTCGTTCTTCTCTGACATCTCCATCCTCCATATCTCTAAAACCGCGGGTCATTTTGCTATATCTGGACGTCCCTGTGCTATGTCTGCCCCGCAGGTTTGTCTAAAACTCCATCCAGCGAGCTCTTAAGCACCTTCAAGTTATCCATCACCTTCTCGTAATCCATCCGCTTTGGACCGATGATTCCAATCGTCCCTCGGATTCCCTCTCCCAACTCATAAGTTGCTGTCACCACACTGCAGTCTCGCATCGTTTGAATTGGACTCTCGTTTCCTATATATACCTGAATTCCTGTGTTCTTTTCCTCCAACAGGTTCTCAGTCACAAGGCTTGCCAGCTGCTGCTTCTCCTCAAAGGTGGAGATCAGCTCACTCGCTCGCTCGGTATCGCTTAGCTCCGGGTATTTAAAAAAATTGTTCGTCCCGCTGGTATAGATTCGGATATCCTCATCCTGCCCCATCGTCTCAGCTACGGTGTCGAGCACATTGCTGACGATATCGCTGTGGATGCCCGCCTGATCCTTGAGCTTTGCAATGGTTCCAAGGTTGATCTCCTGCAGCGCCAGCCCGTTTAGATTCGAGTTGAGCAGAATGTTCAGCTTCAACATCGTCTCGTTGTCAAGCGGTTCCGAAACTGGGATAATCTTGTTCTTCACCAAATTACCCTCTGTGACAACGACGGCCAAAATCTGTGCGTCGTCCACATTGGACAGCTGAATAAACTTCACCTTATTTCGGTGATAGGTCGGCGCGGATACCATCGTCGCGTAGTTGGTGTTAGCCGCCAGTATCTTTGCCACCTGCTGCAATACCTGATCCATCTTCTCAGTGTGCTCGATGACGAAATGCTTCATCTCGTCCACCTCGCGGTTTTTCTCCTCCATCAGATGATCCACGTAAAAGCGATAGCCCTTATCCGATGGAATGCGCCCCGCCGAAGTGTGTGGCTGAAGGATATAGCCAAGCTCCTCCAAATCCGCCATCTCATTGCGGATGGTTGCGGAACTCAGATTCAAATCGGTGTACTTTGAAATCGTCCGTGAACCGACCGGCTCCCCTGTCTCCAGGTAATTACGGATAATCGCATTTAAAATTTTCATTTTTCGTTCATCCAATTTGAATTCATCCATCTCTCTTCTCCCGATGATTCAGAGTATGTGTCGTTTCCTTGTGCATTATTAGCACTCGTCAACGTGGAGTGCTAATATCCATGTACTTAAGATAGCACCAACCTATTTCTTTGTCAACACTCTACTCTGAAAAAATCTGGTTTTTATATTTTCTTAATAATTTGGTGGCTGCCCCTCTTCACCTGCCCAAATCTCCTGCATATGCTTTATAAGAGGTGATTTTATGAATTCCTGTGAATTGGTCACATATGTTTCTTCCATCGCCTGTGCACTTTCGAGATTCTGTGACAGGGATGACCTTGCCCTTATGGCAGCCGTTTTCACACAGCTCGGCGATACCTTACAGACGATTCTGACACACGATGAAATATGCCGTCTGGATTCGTCAGAATAACACACGCGGGGCCGCCGCAAATTGCGACAGCCCCTTCACAATATCTTCTATATAATATGGTTCTCTTCTCAAAAATTATTCGTACCGCAGCGCATCAATAACCTCCATCTTCGACGCTTTATTCGCCGGATAGTATCCGAAGAACACGCCCGTGAGCATCGAAAAGAACAGCGACAGCATGATCGCCGTCACCGACGGACGAACCTGCATAATGATAAAACTTGCATACTGTGCATACATATTCTGGATGACAAATCCCGCCGCCCAGCCGAGCAGGGCGCCAATCCCAATACCAATCAGAATTCCTATAATTCCTCCAATGAGACACAGCATAATCGCCTCGATGACAAACTGCATCCGAATTGTCCCCCGCTTTGCGCCGAGCGCCATGCGCACGCCGATCTCCTTCGTCCGCTCTGTGATAGATACCAGCATGATATTCATGACGCCGACACCTCCCACGACCAATGAAATTGCCGCAATACCAGAGACTGCCAATGTGATGACACCCAGTACAGCATTAATCATTCCCATACTGGACTGCATATTGTTCGCCGCCACATGAAACTTTTCATTCTTGTCATAAATTCCTTCAAAATAAGTCTGCACATGCATGGTCGCCTCATTCACATCCGCCAGCGGTGTGAGCAACAGATTAAAATACTGATATCCAGCCTGATCTTTTCCCTGCAGTTTAAAACAGGTCTGGAGCGGGATCATCATATCTGTGGATCGATCCTTTTCCGCAACGGAAGTGTCCACCCTGCCAAATACCGCCTGATTGTACTTATAGATTCCGACCACAATAAAATCGTAGACTCCTCCGTCCAAGGTGTCGACCGAAACCTTCTCCCCAATTGGATTTTTCTTTCCAAAATAGCGCTCCGCCATCGTGTCAGCAATCAGGCAGACCTTCTTCTTCCCCACATTGTCAACCGCAGTGAGACTTCTCCCTGCATGTATCTCAAGCTTCATGTATTCCAGAAACTCCGGCGTGATTCCATTGATACTAACATTTGCGTAATTGTCCGGATTGCTCTCGTCCTTAATCTTCCCCGAGTCAAAAGTCTCCTTCGATGCGACACCCTTGATCTCGTTTGGATATTCGGCAATCAGCCCGTCTATCATTTCCTGGGTGACATAATCACTGTCCGTCATGTCCGGGTACGTCCAGGAAGCCCACTCCTCATCTGTCTGCGGATATCTCGGCTCCACATAGGCGGAGCCAGTATTTCCCCCCAGTGAGTTGAGCGTTGCCGTCAGAGTATTCTGGATGGATCCTCATATCGTGGTGAAGACGATCCCCGAGCTAATTCCGATGATAATCCCAAGCATTGTCAAAAGGGCGCGCATCTTATTTGATAAGATACTGGTTATCGCCTCTTTGATATTCTCAAAAAACATTAATGCCCACCTCCCTTGTCTGACACGATCTCACCGTCCAGGAGAGTGACAATCCGCTCCGTCTCCGCCGCAAGTTCCTGAGAGTGGGTAATCAGCACAATCGTCTTCCCCTGTTCCTGGTGCAACCGGTGAAACAGATCCATCACCATATGTCCTGTCTTGGAATCAAGCGCTCCTGTCGGCTCATCAGCAAGAATGATCGCCGGGTCGTTAATCATCGCCCGAGCGATTGCCACACGCTGCTTCTGACCGCCGGAAAGCTCATTCGGACGATGCCCGGCGCGCTCGTGCATATCGACCATTCGAAGCATCTCCATGGCCCGCTCCTTCTGATCTCTCACCTTTTCTTGTCCGTACATCAGCGGTACCATGACGTTCTTGAGTGCATTTGCCCGCGGCAAAAGATTAAAATTCTGAAAAACAAATCCAATCCTGCGGTTCCTAACCGCACTGCGCACCTCATCGTTCATACTATTTACATCCTGACCCTCCAGAAAATAATCGCCGGTGGTCTGGCGGTCAAGCACCCCGATGATGTTCATTAACGTACTTTTTCCAGAACCGGATTCCCCGACAATGGAAAGGAATTCACCCTTATTTACTGTGAGACTAATACCGTGCAATATTTCCAGTTCATTCGGCTTTCCCACATAATATGTCTTTACTATATTTTCCATTCGCATTACTGGTTCACTCACTATTTTACAACCTCCGACTCTGCTGCTCCGCTGTCTTCACCCAAAGCGCCTGTCGCCTGATTGGAACCGTCCTTCCCCGGTGTGAATGTCTGTCCCTCTGCAACGGAATTTTTGTAATCATAAATCAACTGGTCGCCTTCCTTCAAATCGCCGCCCGTGATTTCCGTGTAATAATCCACCTCCTCACCAACCTCAATATTTTTGCGGACAGCTTTCGCCGTGTCGTCTCCGTTGTCCTCCGCGACAAGCACATAAGCGCTTCCGTCATCGTCATGGCGAACCAGATCATAAGGAACCGCAAGCACATTGTCTTTCTCCTTGATCATGACCTTCGCCTTCACATTCATGCCAACCAAAAGCTCTGTGTTATCGATGGATAACTCGACAGAATAACCTCCGGGAGCCGCTGCGCCGCCGCTCGCTCCGCCGGATGGGGATGGGCCGGAATCACCGCCTTTGACCCGCACCACGCGCGTCACTTTTGCAGCGATCTCCGCTTCTCCGGTTGCATCTGCAGTCGCCACTGCCGACATCCCCTCCTCAAGTTTTAAGATATCCGCCTCCTGCACGGTAGCAACCATCTTCAGGGAACTTGTATCTTCAATCGTAAGTATCGTAACCTTCTCGGCATTGATGTCCCCGACACGCACATTCACAGCTGTCACGACACCTCCGCACGGAGCCACGATCTCACAGTCTGCAAGCTGTTTCTTCAAACTCGTCAAAGTGTCTCTCGCCGTGCTGTCAGAATCCTTATACTTATTCAACTCCACAGAAGTCTCCGCTGTCTTAATCGCGCGGTTTGTGGTCTCAAGTACATTGTCATAATTCAGCCGCGCGCTCTCCACCGCGCGCTGTGCGCTGAGCAGAGTCTGAAAGTCAGCCTCACCTCTGTTGTAGAGCAGCTGTGTTCCGTTATAGCTCTCCTCCGCGCGCGTGATTTGAGTCTTCGCCTCCTCCAGCTGTCTCACCTGATCCTGCTTCGCCTGCTGCACTGCATCTATCGTCTGCTGATTGTTGATGCTGTTCATTGCTTCAGAGTTTGACAGGGTCTTCTCAAGTTCCGCAATCTTCTCCTTGATGGATGCGGAGTCGAGTGTGCACAAAAGATCCCCCTCTTTCACGACATCGCCAACCTGCACATTCATAGATGTAATCTCAGATATCGCCTTGGACGTCACGTTCGTTCTGCTGCGCCCTGCAACCGCTCCCTTCAGAGCAATGGTATCGGACAGATCCCTCTTTTCCACCGGCTGAATTGGAACCGCATTGCTGGCGGTCTCAACCGTCTTGGTCAGATTTTTCATTGCGCCGCCGATGAGCGCTGCCGCGACCACCACGATCGCGAGCACGATGAGCAGCACTTTCTTTTTCTTTGGCTTTACCACCGCCGCAGTTCCTCTCTGTTCATTCGCTTTCTTTTTGTCGTTCATTTTTAATTCTCCCTTAATTTTGGATTTTTACAATTTTCGGTAATTATAACATACCTTCCCCGGAAAAAAATGGGCTTAAGTAAAACTTAAGAAATCTTTGGCTTTCCTACCAATTTTCTTCCATTTTCATCTGTACTATTGTAATAATACACTAATTTCATTCAAACGTCAAGAAAAATTTTACATTTTTTCGTTGGATCCAATCCCATCACAAGGACAGATCCCGGCGTCTAAACCACCAAATTCCACCCCCAAACAGCACTGCGGCAATCAATGCCATCAAAAGATGATATCCTGCATAGCCGCCCTCCCCGCTTACAATCTGCCCA
>CAJLGN010000033.1 GCA_905206195.1 uncultured Roseburia sp. | reverse complement strand
CACAGAGCGCTGCCTCTCCTCCCTCATCGCGAGATGCATGGCGATCCCCAGAAACATCTCCTGCGGGGTCTCCAGCGGAACTCCCTGCCTCGTTCTTATCACGTACCGCCCGAGCAGCAGATCAAGGCCGGAATAATTCAAAAGATGATCCCTGTCCGGACAGATCCATGTCTCAAACAAGTCGACCTCCTCTTTCGTATAACTTTTTAATATGTAATCTCCATAGAGACCGCAGTCCGTCAGGTAGACCAACTTTTCATAAAAACCGTTGAGTCCTAACTCTCCCATCGTCACGGAAAGCCGACTGCAAAAATCATAATTTAAAAGGCGGGCCGCAATCATCTCCCACTGCGGCGCCTCCTGCGTCGTCAGCTCCACCGCCGCCTTGATGAGCATGGCAATTTTCTCCTTCGCCAAAAGCCCCGGCTTTGCAAGCGCGTGGAATTTGACGGACAGATGCTCCAAACTGTACTCCTCCGCGGTGAAATCCTCCTCCACCCCGGCGAGCACCTGCGAAAGCCCCTGCGCGCGCTCAAAATTCCCGAGCAGCTCCAGCCTGCTTTTCCGCTTCCGGCTCCGCTCCTCCCGGTAAAGGATATAGCTTTTGAGTACCCTGTAGTAATTCCCCTCCATCAAGGTCTGCTCCACAAGATCCTGTATCTCCTCCACAGAAATGCACAGCTCCTCCCCGATCTCCTTGGGAAATTTGCTCTCCACCTGCGCTAAGATCCCATTCAGCTCCTCCTCGCTCGCCTCCTTGCCAACGCTTCTAAATGCGCGGGCAACTGCGTTTTTGATTTTATCCGGATAATAGCTCTGTTCCTGTTTATTACGCTTTTTGATTCTCATCCCATTTCTCCCACATATACTATTGATTGTGTCCGACTAGAATCATATCACAATATATAGTTTCCAGCAAGAGAAAGTAGCCGATATTACACGAGATATTACAGCAGATCCTGCAGGGTATATTGCCTCATTTCCTCCACAAAGCGCCCCAGCGACGCTTCGAGCATGGGCTTTAGCCTGCAGCCTGTGCGCATCAGCGGACACAGCGTGTCATCACCCATGCACCCGACGATACTCATATTCTCCTCCGTCACCAAAAGCACCTCCCCGAGATTGATCTCCCCCGGGCTCAATCCCAGCTTGAAGCCTCCGTTTCTTCCCTTTGTGGAAATAATATAATCGGTCTTTGCAAGCTTATGGATGATCTTCCTCAAATGGTGCTCCGAGACGTCAAGCTGTGCCGCGAGCTTGTCGACCGTCATGTGCGTCCCTCCGTTTTGCGCCAGGTAGATCAGCGCGCGAAACGCGTAGTCCGTAAATTTTGATAATTGCATTTGTCACTCTCCACTCCCATCCACTCCTATATTTTTATATTGTAGCAAAAAACTTTTAAAATAAAATGTTTATTTTTCTTGCACATTTTATTTACACATGCTATAGTAATGCCAAACAAAAAACAATTTTTATACTGAAAAGGAGAAAAACGATGTTGGATCAGAAAACAATTGACCTTGTAAAAAGCACAGTGCCGGCGTTAAAAGAGCACGGACTGGAGATCACCACCACCTTTTATCAGACAATGTTTGAGAATAATCCTGAGGTGAAGCCCATGTTCGACATGGCGAGACAGGCGTCCGGGGAGCAGCCGAAGGCGCTCGCGATGACAGTTTTGGCCGCTGCGGAGAATATTGACAACCTCTCGGCGCTTCTGCCCGCCGTAAAAAAAATTGGAGAAAAGCACTGCAACGTAAATGTAAAACCGGAGCACTACCCGATCGTCGGAAAGAATCTTTTGATCGCCATCAAAAAAGTTCTGGGAGATGCCGCTACCGACGAGGTGATTGCGGCCTGGGGAAAGGCCTACGAGGCAATCGCGGAAGTATTCATCGATGTGGAGAAGAATATCTACGCAAAGAGTGTGTGACAAAGCATCCCCTCCGCACGCAGGGCAGGCAGTTCGCAGATCGCAGACTGCCTGCCCTGCGCTCTTCCTGCACTTGCGGGCTGTGAGTGGTCATCCGGAAAACACCAAAAAAAGATACCGCGCAAACGGCATCCCTTTCGTTATTTATCCAATATCTTTTTCAGCTCACTCATAAAGGTATTTACATCCTTGAACTCCCGGTACACAGAGGCAAAACGAACATAAGCCACCGCCTCTAAATCTTTTAATTTATCCATGACAATCTCACCGATGATCGTGCTTGGAATCTCCTTTTCCTCCCGGTTAAAAATCTCGGTCTCCACCTCGTCGATGCGCAGATTGATCTGATTGATGGAAATCGGGCGCTTATGACATGCACGCAGCACCCCGCCCTCAATCTTGGAGCGGTCGTACTGCTCCCTGGTATTATCCTTTTTAATCACGATCAGCGGGATCGTCTCCACCTTCTCGTATGTGGTAAAACGCTTGCCGCATTCATCACACAGTCTGCGGCGGCGGATTGAATTATTATCATCTGCCGGTCTCGAGTCAATAACCCTGGTATTTTCGCTGCTGCAAACCGGACACTTCATATACCACCTCCACGTGTATTTTTCTCTATATATGGTAGTATATCTGTCCGTCCTGCAATTGTCAATAACATTGCGACTCCGCGGCGCCAGTTGTCATTTCAGCTTACGTCTGCACTCCTTCTCCTCGATGTCCACCAAAATGATGTCCGGCCCAATTTTTACAATATGGCACCAGGGAATGAACAGCTCAAATTCTCGACACGCGCATCCAAGCCACTTGGCTGGCCCCGGCACGATCAGACATTTTATCACTCCCTCACACTCGTCAAACTCCAGATCTCTGACGTTGCCAAGGCATTTACAATCCGTGACGTTGATGACTTCCTTTCGCTCTAATTCACAAAAACGCATATATTTCCCCCCTGCTCCTTGGAAAAATATATGCGCTCTCTTTTTACTTATTCCATTTCTCCGAGAATTTAGGTCTGACTGCTTCTTTACACATTGAAGCGGAACAGCATGACATCCCCGTCCTTCACCACGTACTCCTTGCCCTCAAGCCCCACGATTCCTTTGTCTTTTGCCGCGGACAAACTCCCACAATCCAGAAGATCCTGGTAATTGACGACCTCGGCGCGTATGAATCCGCGCTCAAAATCCGAGTGGATTTTCCCTGCCGCCTGCGGCGCTTTCGTGCCCTTTTTGATCGTCCAGGCCCGCGTCTCATCCTCCCCGGCGGTCAGATAGCTGATCAGTCCGAGCAAGCTGTAGCTCGCCGCAATCAGCTTCTCAAGACCGGACTCCTTGAGCCCTAAGTCCTCCAAAAACATCGCTTTCTCATCCTCATCGAGCTCCGCAATCTCCTGCTCAATCTGAGCACAGATAACGAACACCTCGCTGTTTTCTGCCCCCGCCATCTTGCGGACAGCAGCCACATGCAGATTGTCCGCACCGTCATTCGCCAGATCGTCCTCGGAGACATTCGCCGCATAGATCACCGGCTTTGCGGTGAGCAGATTGTAGGAGGCAAACCAACCCTCCGCATCCTCGTCCTGCGGCACCTCGAATGTCTTGGCCAGATTGCCCTCCTCCAGATACGCTTTCACCGCCTCCAGAAGTTCAAGCTCTTTCGCGAGTGTCTTATCCATCCGCGCCTGCTTCGCCACCTTCGCAATCCTGCGCTCTAAGATCTCCACATCCGAGAAAATCAGCTCCAGATTGATCGTCTCAATATCTCTCGCGGGGTTCACCTCCCCGTCGACA
Source organism: uncultured Roseburia sp. (assembly GCA_905206195.1). Lineage (GTDB taxonomy): Bacteria > Bacillota > Clostridia > Lachnospirales > Lachnospiraceae > Roseburia. The sequence continues at coordinate 5,557 of CAJLGN010000033.1, read as the reverse complement.
TGAACCACATTCGTATCCTCAAAACACCGCACCACATGCACGATGGCATCAACCTCGCGGATATTCGCAAGAAACTGGTTGCCGAGGCCTTCGCCCTTGCTCGCACCCTTTACCAACCCTGCAATATCGACAAATTCAATGACCGCGGGCGTGACCTTCTTCGAGTGATACATATCACCCAATTTTTTCAGGCGCTCGTCCGGCACAGCAACAATCCCAACATTGGGATCAATCGTGCAGAACGGATAATTGGCAGATTCCGCGCCCGCTTTCGTCAGAGAATTAAAAAGCGTGCTTTTTCCCACATTTGGAAGTCCAACGATACCTAATTTCATAATCTTCTATTTCTCCTTTATATCCATGTTTGAAACGTTCATTTTTTATGCTCCAAGCCAAACCGCACTCCGGCTATCTCCCCTCATCTCTCGACTCGATCACCAGCAGAATTCCCCCGTCAAATGTGATGATGCCGCGGTTCTCCACAATTTCATTGCTCACGCCGAGCGAGCAAAAGCCCTCCAGACAGTGATCCATGAGTGGATACTTAAACCCAGCAAGAGTGAGATGCTCCACCTTCCCCGTGTAGGGAAGCAGTGATACATAAGAACCAAACTGCTCCTCCTTGCAGATTGCAATGCCCCTCTGCACCATACGGATGCGGTTGTGCGCATCGAGCATGGTTATTGGAACCCCAGCCTTAAGTCCCATCCCCAGCAGTTCAATATTTCCAAGGACATGATCCAGGCGGCTCCCCGTCCCGCCCAGCAAGGTGATCTGCTCTGCCCCCATCGAGATGGCGATCCGTATCGCAGACTCTGTATCAGTATCGTCCTTCACGGGGTTTAGCTCACGAAATTCAATCCCCGGCTGTCCCCGGAAAAATTCCAGTGCCTCTGCCTCCACCGAATCGAAATCCCCGACAATCACATCCGGGCATCTCCCTGTTCGATAAAAAAATTCCATCCCGGAATCCGCAGCGATCCGAATATCCGGGCGAAGCTCATCCATCGCCCGGACGGTAAATCCATCGTCAATCTCCCCGCCGGAAACCACCAAAAAGTGCCTCATTGCACACCCCCTTGCTTTTTTGATCAGGAATTTATAATCGTTAAAAACCGGCTCGTATTCTCCACGACATCCCCCGTAAACACCGCGCTTCCAGCGACAATGATATTTGCCCCTGCGTCCATAACTGCCGTCACATTCTCCAAATTTACGCCGCCATCCACCTCGATATCTATTTTTAATCCCCTCTCGTCGATCATCTTTTTCAGATCGCGAATTTTTTCCAGAGTGTAGGGAATGAACTTCTGCCCCCCAAAGCCAGGGTTCACGGACATGACAAGAACCATGTCAACCTTCGGCAAAAGGTATTCCACCGCGGCCAGAGGCGTCGCCGGATTTAAGGCGACGCCCGCCAGGATCCCTCTCTCCTTGATGGATTCCACAGTGCGGTCGAGATGTCTGCAGCTCTCCGCGTGTACGGTGAGAAGATCCGCGCCAGCCTCCACAAAATCTGCAATGTATCGCCCGGGCTCCTCCACCATCAAATGCACGTCAAAGATGCGGTCACTGCACGGTCGGATCGCCCGTATCACCGGCATCCCAAAAGAAATGCTCGGCACGAACATCCCATCCATAACATCAATATGTACATACTGGGCGCCAGCCTCATCCAGCTGTTTCACCTGCTCGCCCAGTCTTGAAAAGTCTGCCGATAATATCGATGGTGATAAACAATTCATACAGTCCATCCTCTCCTCTGCCGTCTAATACTTCTTCATATTCTTTAATTCTTCATACAAAAGTCTGTAATTCTCATAGCGCAGCGGACTGATCTTCCCCGCTTCCAAAGCCTCCTTGACGCCGCAGTCCGGCTCACCGATATGACTGCATCCCTGAAATCTGCAGTATGGCTCATACCGCGCAAATTCCCTGTAATACTGCTGTAAGTCCTCCTTCTGAAAGCCGGGGATATTCAGCGTGGAAAATCCGGGCGTGTCCATGATGTAAGTGTTTCCGCACACCGGGATAATCTCCGAATGGCGGGTCGTGTGCTTCCCGCGCTCAATCTTTTTGCTAATCGCCCCAGTCTCCATCTGACGCCCTGGCTGCAGACAGTTGATCAGGGAAGATTTCCCCACGCCGGAAGGGCCTGCCACCGCTGTGGTCTTCCCGTCCAGCAGTGACAAAAGCTCCTCAATTCCCTGCTGCCGCTTTGCGGAAGTATAGGCAACAGGATACCCGCACGCAGCATAAATATCCGAAAAGCCATGCAAGACCTTCTCCGGCAACAGCTCAGATTTGTTAAAACAGATTGTCACTGGCACCTTCTGATATTCCATCATAATGAGAAAGCGATCCAACAGATTAAAGTTGGGCTGCGGCTTCGCCGCCGCAAATATCACGAGCGCAAGATCGATATTCGCCACCGCCGGGCGTATGAGGGCGTTGCTTCTCGGAAGAATCTCTTCGATATTTCCGAGCTTCTCCCTCTCATCCAAAATGGCAATCTCGACATTATCCCCCACCAGCGGCTTGATATTCTGATTGCGGAATACTCCTTTTGCTTTGCATTCATAAATTCCGGATTCCGCTATGTGCACATAGTAGAATCCGGAAATTCCTTTTACGATCTTTCCCTGCATATGACTTCCTGTTATGATTCCTTGATAAAAGCTCCATTGTCCGCGCTCACATCCACGTTCTGATCATTGATCTTATTGCTGTTTAAATCCAGCCACGTGATGACAAGCTTGCCGCTGCTCGCCATAAGCCCTGTCTTAGAGAGCGACAGTCCATCCGTCCCGAAGGAGGAGATCGGCTGATTCGTCCACTGTTCCAACACATTTCCAGCCGTGTCGTACAGCACAATATTTGCCCCGGATACATTTGTTGTATCTGCGGGCGGCTTGATTGTCAGCTTGAATTTGTAGGTTGCCGGTGTCACTACCTGTGAGGGTTCCTGTCCCTTGCTCACTGTGATGGTGATCGCCGTTCCCTTCTCCACCTTCTTTCCGGCCTCGATGCTCTGTCCTGTGACAATTCCTGCTGGGATCTGCTCGTGATACGCCGTCGTCACAGACACATTGAAATCTGCGAGCATCTGCTTTGCCTGCTCCTCAGACTTGTACGTCGTCGACACATCCGGCACCGTCACCGCTTCCACGCCCTGGCTGATCTCAACAGTGATCGTATCGCCCTCTTTTGCCTTCGCTCCGTCTGTCGGATTCTGGGAAATGACGTATCCCTCCTCCACAGTATCGCTGTAGGAATATGTCTTATTCGGCTTAAATCCCTGTTCTTCCAGCAGATCCACCGCGTCCGCCTCCCGCTTTCCAACGACGTCCGGAACATCTATACTTCCCTTGCCGCTACTTATAACCACCCTGACTGTGGTATTCTTCTCCACCATCGTTCCCGTCATGGGATCCTGGTTGGCAATCTCCCCCTTCTCGTATTTGTCGGAGGACACCTCCCCCTTATTGTTGATGCCGAGTCCCAGCTGATTTAACTCTGCCTTCGCCTCCTCAAAAGTCTTTCCGGCAAGGTCTGGCACCTTGATCTTCTCTGCTCCGGCCTCCGTCTGTGCAGTCTGCGTCGTCTGTGTATTTTTGCCCTCATTGGCCGGCTTTCGCTTGAATCCGCCGAACAGATTCATGACCAGAACCACAATGATGATGACAATCACAATCGCCGCGACAATTCCCATGATGGTGATCGCCTTCTCCATCTTCGGATTCAGATCCCCCTCATCCTCCTCATCAAACTCGTCCTCAGGATCCTCCTCAACTGGTGTGCGTACGATCTCCTCCGGCTTGACATGGATACTCCCGGCTTCCTTCTTGATCTGTCTTAAGTCCTCCGCCCCAATCACGCGCGTCTTATCCTGCGCTGCAAGAGGAACCATAACGACAAAATCCTCGTTCGGACTCACCAGCGCCTTTCTCAGATCGGCGAGCACCGCCGTCATCGACTCATACCGGCGATCCGGGTTCTTCTGCGTACATTTTAAAATAATCTTCTCCATGCTAATCGGGAGATTCGGCGCGTAAGCACTCGGTGCGACCATCTCCTCCTGAAGATGCTGGATCGCGACCGCAACTGTCGTATCCCCGTCAAACGGCACACGCCCTGTCACCATCTCGTACATCACCACTCCGAGTGAATAGATGTCGCTCTTCCCGTCCACAAAGCCATTTCTGGCCTGCTCCGGGGAGGAATAATGCACCGAGCCCATGACGTCGGAGCTGATCGTGTTGGAGCTCGCCGCTCTGGCAATGCCAAAATCCGTCACCTTTACTTTGCCCTCGGTGGAAATAATAATATTCTGCGGCTTGATATCCCGGTGGATGATTCCCTTGACATGCGCGGTCTCGATGCCCCTTCCCACCTGAATGGCAATGCTGACCGCCTCCTTAAAGGACAGCTGTCCTTTCTTCTCAATATAAGTCTTTAGGGTGATACCCTCCACGTACTCCATCACGATGTAGTGCATACCTCGCTCACTTCCGACATCGTAGATATTCACAATATTGGGATGCTCCAACCCCGCCGCCGACTGCGCCTCCGTGCGGAACTTTGTCACAAAGGTCAGATCCTCCGAAAATTCTGGCTTTAACACCTTGATCGCAACAAATCTCCCCAGTGTCAGATCCTTCGCCTTATATACATCTGACATACCGCCGGCACCAATCTTTCCTAATATCTCATAACGGTCTGCCACATACATTCCCTCTGTCAACATATTTAACCTCCAAACGCTCTCTATTCCTTTCCATCCTCCGAAAACGGCTCAATCAGCACAACCGTGATATTATCACTTCCGCCGTTCTCATTCGCAGACCTCACCAACGTCTCCGCTTTCTCTACAAGATCTCTCTGTCCCAGCACGATGCGCTTGATATCCGCATCCTCGACCATGTTGGAGAGTCCATCTGAGCACATCAAAATCGTATCTCCCGGCACAAGCCTGGTCTCAAAAAAATCCACCGCAATCTCGTCCGACACGCCGACTGCCCTGGTTATGATATTCTTCCTCTCGTGCACTTTTGCATCCGCTTTATCTAGCTCGCCCAGACGAACCATCTCCTCCACAAGTGAGTGATCCCTGGTAATCTGCGTGATTTTCTCATGGTTAATGATATATAGGCGGCTGTCTCCGACATTCGCAGTGTAAAGACTTTCGCCCTCGCAGACCGCAGCAACAATCGTCGTGCCCATACCGGCCTTCATCTCATCCGCATTCGCCTCCTCGATCAGGAGACGATTTGCGTATATCACTGCCTCTCTCATCACTGTCACAGGTCCCGTCTGCGTTGATCGCTTGGCCTGTTCAAGAATCTTCTCCACCGTGAACCGTGAAGCGTAATCCCCGGCAGCGTGCCCCCCCATTCCATCCGCCACAAGAAAAAGGTTCGACAGATTTCCGACAGCCGTCTCCGACGTATACATATAATCCTGGTTCGTCTCACGTCGCCGTCCGATGTGCGTCATGGAAAACGTCTTCATTTCTTTCCTCCAATGCGTCCCGCTCGTGTCCTGCTACCCCTAACCC
>CAJLGN010000032.1 GCA_905206195.1 uncultured Roseburia sp. | reverse complement strand
AATGGGAGGAGAAATTAGAATCCTACTTAAATAAAATACAACTTTTTAAAGAAGGCGATCGAAACGGCCGGGGATCTCACCGAGATCATAAGGGCATCGATTCCGATGAAGGTCCAGGTGACGGGAGGGCATCCGGCGAAGCGCACTTTTCAGGCGATTCGCATTGAGTTGAACAGGGAGCTTGCGGTTCTTGAGGACAGTCTGGATGAGATGATTGGACTGCTCGCTCCGGGTGGAAGATTATGTATCATCACATTTCATTCTCTCGAGGATCGCATCGTCAAGATGAATTTTAAGCGGAACGAGAATCCGTGTACCTGCCCGGCTGATTTTCCAGTGTGCGTGTGCGGCAAGACATCGAAGGGGAGAGTCGTGACCAGAAAGCCGATTGTCCCAACTGGGGAGGAGATCGCGGAGAATTCCAGATCAAAGAGCGCAAAACTCCGTGTGTTTGAGCGGAGCTAGCAGTATTAAAAGGAAGTGATAGTTATGAAAGTTAAGACAGGCAGAGCAAAAGAGCGGAGCGTGCACGCGGCAGGCAGGGGCTATTATGTGGATGGAAATACCGTCCGCAGAGCGGAGACTGCGCCGGATTACAGCGATTCGATCAGACGTCAGAGAGCGCGCATCGAGAGGGAGCGTATCGAAAAAGAACGTGAGGAGGAGCTTCGCAGAAAGAGGCGCATCGCGCGGAGGAATCAGGAGAAGGCACTGCGTATGAGCAGGAGCTACGTGGCCTTTCTCACGATGGCGCTCCTGGTGTTTGGTGTATTCACGGGACTTTATATCAGAGTGCAGTCCGATGTAACTGCAAGAATGAAGAAGATTGCGAGCCTGGAGCGACAGATCACAGATTTGAAAGCGGACAACGATGAAGCGTTTAAGCGGATTAACACTGCGATCGATCTGTCCGGCATACGCGAGACGGCGATGGTGGAGCTTGGGATGTCCTACGCCAGAGAATCGCAGATCATCTACTATTTGGTGGGGGATGACGATTATATGAACCAGTACGGGGAGATACCGGGCAAATAGAACGATTGGAGTACCGATGGCAGGAAAGAAAAAAAGAAGATCGCTGCTGAAATTCCCAAAGAGAATGCAAAAAAAGCTGATTGTGATGTTTAGTGCGGTTGCGCTCATGTTGATCGGATTGATTGCAAGGCTTATGTATATCGAATACACCAGCGGTGAAAAATATGAAAAAAAGGTGTTGTCACAGCAGGAATACGACAGCAAGATCATACCGTATCAGCGCGGAGATATTGTAGATTCCAAGGGAACCGTGATGGCGACCAGCATCGCCGTCTACAACGTGATACTTGACTGCTCCGTTCTGACGAGTGACGAGGCGTATATTGATGCAACCATCCGGGCGTTGGTGCAGTGTTTCCCGGAGATGACGGAGGAACAGCTGTATGGCTATGTGCGGGAGGATCCGGAGAGCAGATACATCATCCTGAAGAAAAAGGCTAGGTATGAGGAGATACAGCCCTTTGTAGAAATGCAGGAGGCGGAAGATGAGAAAGGCAAAAAGATAAACCCGGACATCAAGGGAGTGTGGTTTGAGAAGGAATATCAGAGAGAATATCCATACGGGGCGCTGGCGAGTGCCGTGCTTGGCTTTACGGCAGCCGGGAATGTTGGAGTGAACGGACTGGAGAATTATTACAATGATGCGCTAAATGGGATCAACGGCAGAGAGTACGGGTATCTGAACACGGACAACAATTTTGAGAAGACCATCAAGCATGCAGTCAACGGGAACAATGTCGTATCTACGATCAATATCAATATTCAGTCGGTGGTCGAGGAGAAGATTGCGGAGTTTAACCAGGCCTACACGAACAATTACAGGCAGGGGGAGGCGGGGGCACTGCACATCGGCGTCGTCATTATGGATCCCAACAACGGGGATGTGATCGCGATGGCAAATTACCCCAATTTTGACTTGAGTAATCCGAGAGATCTCTCGGCATACTATACGGAGGAAGAGCTTGCGGCGATGGATGAAGAGACAAAGATGGATCTTTTGAATACGCTGTGGCAAAACTTTTGTGTGAGCTACACCTACGAGCCGGGATCGACAGCAAAACCGTTTACCGTCGCGGCGGGGATTGAAACTGGAACAGCGCAGGAATCCTATTTCTGCGACGGTTATGAGATTGTGGGCGGACATCGGATTCGATGTGTCAATCGTACCGGCCACGGTGTACAGACTTTGGAACAGGCGCTTATGAACTCCTGCAACGACACGATGATGCAGTTGTCCTACACGCTTGGAGTCAAGAATTTTGTGGAATATCAGCAGATATTTGGATTTGGGCAGAAGACCAATATCGATCTGCCGGGGGAGGCGCGGACGGATTCGCTGATCTATACGGCGGATATCATGAAACCCGTTGATCTTGCGACAAACTCGTTTGGACAGAATTTCAACACGACTATGGTCCAGATGGCGGCAGCGTACTCTTCCCTGGTGAACGGTGGCAATCTCTACCAGCCCAGAGTGGTGAAAAAAATCACGGATGAGAATGGCAATACGATTACGGATATCACGCCGACGCTGCTTCGCCAGACGATCTCTGAGCGCACAGGTAAAACTTTAAAGCAGTATATGTATGCAACGGTGACAGATGGAACGGGAAACACGGCCAAGGTGGACGGTTACTCTATGGGGGGAAAGACGGGTACTGCGCAGAAGGCAGGGCGTGATGGCGTCAATTATCTGGTGTCTTTCATCGGCTTTGCCCCGGTGGAAAATCCGGAGCTCGTGATCTATTGCGTGGTGGATCAGCCAAATGTGGAGAAGCAGGCTCACAGTACACACGCGCAGAATATCTCCCGTGAAATTCTGGAGGAAGTGCTTCCTTATATGAATATTTACCGGGATGAGGAGGCGACCGGCCTGCATTCTGGCTGGGACATCAAGGGGGAGTCGACCGGGGCTGCCGCGATGACGGACATTGTGAACGCCCCGCAGCCACCGGTGGATGAGGGGACGACCGATGTGCCGGATACTATGGATGATCTTCCCGGCAACGGGGAGGGAGAACCTCAGACGGCGGATCCTGGGACGGCCGGCGAAGCTCCACCGCCTCCCCAATGAGCAAAATATCAAGATAAACAATGTATAACCTCACGTAAGACGGAATAAAATTTCATGAATGAAATTTTGTGGAAAGCTTTCGTGAGGTTTTGCATATGGCAAGAGAGATTCCGTTTTGCAGGAGCAAGACATATAACCGGAAAAAAATTCTGATTATGTTTCTCGCAATTTTTTTTGTGTCGATGTTTCTGATCGGTAGACTTGTCTATCTGATGGTATTTTGCTCGGAGTACTACGGGCAGAAAGCGGAGAATCTCCATGAGAGGGAGCGGGACATAAAAGCTGCCCGCGGGAAGATCATCGACGCGACGGGAGCGGTGCTCGCCACCAACAAATCAGTCTGTACGATCTCTGTTATTCACAGTCAGATCAAAGAGCCGGAGAAGGTGATAGACGCCCTGGTAAAAGAGCTGGAACTGTCCGAGGAGGATGTGAGAAAACGTGTGGAGAAAGTGAGTTCTATCGAGCGGGTAAAAACGAATGTCGACAAGGCGGTGGGGGATCGTATCCGCGCTTATGGGCTCGCTGGAATTAAAGTGGATGAGGATTATAAGCGATATTATCCCTACGATACGCTGGCGTCCAAGGTGCTTGGATTCACAGGGGCTGACAATCAGGGAATTCTCGGGCTGGAGGTAAAGTACGATTCTTATTTACAGGGAGAGAGTGGAAAGATTCTCACACTCACCGATGCGCGCGGAATTGAGATTGACAATGCGGGTGAGACGCGCATGGAACCGGGGAATGGGTATGATCTGCATATTTCTATGGACGTAAATATCCAACAGTATTGCGAGCAGGCTGCGGAGAAAGCGTATTTAAAAAAGAAAGCCGACAGCGTGTCGATCATCGTGATGAACCCCAGGGATGGGGAGCTGATGGCCATGGTCAACTATCCGGAATTTAACCTGAATGAGCCGTTCACTCTGACGGATGCGGTGATCGAAAATTATCGGGAAGCACAGGCGAAAAAGGCGGAGCAGGAGAAGCAGAATGGGGACACGGCGCCCACGGATGCAGGAGCGTTGACCGGGGAGGAGAAGCAGACACTCCTAAATCAGATGTGGCGGAATCAATGTATCAGCGACACCTACGAGCCGGGATCGACGTTTAAAATTATCACGGCGACGGCGGCGCTGGAGCAGGGTGTGGTATCTTTGACAGATCAGTTCTTTTGCCCGGGATATAAGATGGTGGAGGATCGAAAAATTCGCTGTGCAAAGACGACAGGACATGGAGCGGAGACATTTGAGACGGGCATTATGAATTCCTGCAACCCTGTTTTTATCGAGCTGGGGGAGCGCCTTGGCACAGAAAATTATTATAAATATTTCAGACAGTTTGGGTTGATGCAAAAGACTGCAATCGATCTGCCCGGCGAGGCTGCTACGATCATGCACAAGCCGGAGAATGTAGGGCCAGTGGAACTTGCTACAATCTCCTTTGGACAGTCATTTCAGATCACGCCCATCCAGCTTGTGACAACTGTTTCTTCTATTATAAATGGAGGTGAGAGAGTCACGCCACATTTCGGCGTCGAGGTGCGGGATGCGTCTGGAGAGCTGGTGGAAACATTGCAGTATGATACTAGGAAGGGCATCTGCGATGCCAAAACCTCTGAGACGATGCGGTATCTTCTGGAGAAAGTTGTGTCGGAGGGGGGCGGACAAAATGCGAAAATTGAGGGCTATGCCATTGGTGGCAAGACGGCCACATCGCAGACTCTGCCGCGAAGCGAGCACCGCTATATTTCATCCTTTCTTGGATTTGCTCCGGCGAACGATCCCAGAGTGCTTGTGATTGCCATTATCAACAATCCGGAGGGAACCTATTACGGCGGTCTGATCGCGGCCCCCGTGGTAAAGGAAATTATGGAAAACATTTTGCCCTACCTTGATAAATGATAGAAAATAACGTATACTAGATAAGTTAAAGGCGCACTTGCGCTCTCCACGAAGATAAAATGCATGAGGTGTTTATTTATGACATATGAAATTGTAATCCCGGTGATCGTATCATTTACAATCAGCGCAGTGTTGGGACCGATTATCATTCCGTTTCTAAGGAGGCTCAAAATTGGCCAGACGGAGCGCAAGGAGCTGGAGTCCCATCTGAAAAAGAACGGAACACCCACGATGGGAGGATTGATAATACTCGCGAGTATTATTCTCACCTCCCTGCTTTACGTCAAGGATTATCCCAAGATTATCCCCATTTTGTTTATGACGGTGGGATTTGGCGTCATCGGATTTTTGGATGATTATCTAAAGGTCGTGCTGCGCAGATCGGACGGACTGCTCCCGTGGCAGAAGATGCTCTGCCAGATTGTAGTCACGACCATTTTTGCTGTTTATCTGGTGTGCTATTCCGGGGTGTCACTGTCTATGCTGATCCCGTTTTTTGGTGAGAGATATCTGGATATGGGCTGGCTGGCGGTTCCGGTACTCTATATTGCGGTCATCGGCACGGTGAACGGAACAAACTTCACCGACGGGCTCGACGGTCTGGCCTCCAGCGTTACGATTATGGTCGCGACTTTTTTCTCTGTGGTCGCGATCGGGACAAATGCGGGAATCGCGCCGATCACCTGCGCGGTGGTGGGAGCTCTGCTGGGATTTTTGCTGTTCAATGTCTATCCGGCGAGCGTGTTTATGGGAGATACCGGTTCTCTGGCTCTCGGCGGATTTGTGGTGTCGGCGGCGTACATGATGCAGATGCCTCTTTTTATTCTCATCGTGGGACTGATTTACCTTGTGGAGGTCTTGTCTGTCATGATTCAGGTGACTTATTTTAAAAAGACAGGCGGCAAGCGCATTTTCCGCATGGCGCCAATTCACCATCACTTTGAGCTGGGCGGCTGGTCTGAGACTCGGGTTGTGGCAGTGTTCTCCATCACGACGGCGATTCTCTGTATGATCGCGCTTCTTGCATTGTAGATAAGTGCGTTCTACCATGCAAGAAGCGCAGGTATTGCGTTGCGCCGTCAGTAAGCTGGCATTGGAGAAATGATGTAGCTGGGCCGACTCGACAGCGGTGTGGAATTTATAATCGCCGAATCCCGCTTTGCAGGATTCAGATTCGCAGGGGACTTATTATTATGGAGAAAAGGGAGATTACTATGGATCTAAAAGGAAAGACGGTGCTTGTCGCAGGCTCCGGCGTCAGCGGTGTGTCTGCAGCAGAGCTTTTAAAAAAGAAGGGAATAAAGACGATTCTCTTTGACGGGAATAAAGATCTCGATCTCGCGGCACTCCGGGAGAAGTCGCCAGTTTTTGTGGATATGGAGATTTTTCTGGGGGAGATTTCAGAAGAAGATATGGAACGTCTGGATCTTGTGGTTTTAAGCCCTGGCATTCCGACGGATGTTCCGATGGTGAATGCCCTCCGGGAGAGAAATATCCCAATCTGGGGTGAGATTGAGCTTGCTTATCATTTCGCAAAGGGGCGTATCGCGGCAATCACCGGGACGAACGGTAAGACGACCACCACGGCGCTGACCGGAGAGATTATGGCAAACTATTTTCGCGATGTGAGGGTAGTTGGGAACATCGGGATTCCCTACACCTCCGTGGCGGCGGATACGACGGAGGACACGGTCACGGTGGCGGAGATTTCCAGCTTCCAGCTTGAGACGGCGCACGCGTTTCGCCCCACAGTGTCCGCGATCTTAAATATTACCCCGGATCATCTGGATCGCCATCACACGATGGAATGTTATATCAAGACTAAAGAGAGCATCACAAAGAACCAGGGTGCGGCAGAGACCTGCGTGCTCAATTATGAGGATGCCATTCTGCGTGCATTTGGAGAGCAGTTGAAGAGTACAGTTTTATTTTTCAGTAGCAAAAGGAAACTCTTGCGCGGACTGTATCTCGACGGAGATGAGATTTTTTATGCCGACGGTGTGCGAACGAGCAGAGTGATCCATGTGAATGACTTAAACATCCTCGGCACACACAATTATGAGAATGTCATGGCGGCGGTGGGAATTGCGCTTTGTGTGGGTGTTCCGATGGAGAAGATCGCGGAGTCATTAAAGCATTTTCACGCGGTGGAGCACCGTATCGAGTACGTGACTGAGAAGCGCGGCGTGCAGTTTTATAACGATTCCAAGGGGACGAACACAGATGCGGCAATCAAGGGAATCTGCGCGATGAACCGTCCAACTTTTTTGATCGGCGGAGGCTATGACAAAGAGTCAGAGTACGATGCATGGATTGAGAGTTTTGGCGGAAAGGTGAAAAAGTTGGTGTTGATCGGGCAGACGAGGGAGAAGATCGCGGACTGTGCAAGGCGGCATGGATTTGAGGAGATTGCTCTCTGTGACACCTTGGAGGAGGCGATTGACGTGTGTTATGCCGGCGCAGGAGCGGGGGACGCAATTCTTTTGTCCCCGGCGTGCGCCAGCTGGGGTATGTTCAAAAACTATGAGGAGCGCGGGCATGTTTTTAAGGAATATGTGCGGGGGCTTGCGGAGTGAGGGTACAGACATCGCGGTGTTGTGGCACACAATAGTAAGTTTTTGGAAAATGAGGTTTTAAATGGAGAGAGGTCAGGAGAAGAAAAGACAAAAACCGCTGCGGTATTTTGACTACAGTCTGTTGTTTTTAATCATATTTTTGCTGTGCTTCGGACTCATCATGTTATACAGCACCAGTTCCTATTATGGATCGACGCGGTATGGTGACGCTGCCCACTACGTGAAGAGGCAGCTGTTTGCGACCAGTCTGGGCGTCGCGGCCATGGTTATCGTATCCAGAATTCCCTATCGGTTTTGGATGAATTTAAGCGGTCTGGCATATCTGCTGGCACTGGGCTTATGTACAGCGGTAATTTTTGTCGGGAGGGAGGCCAAGGGGCAGGCCAGATGGATTGATCTGGGATTTATATCGTTTCAGCCATCGGAGTTTGCGAAGCTTGCCGTCATTCTTTTTCTGGCGATGATTATTTACAAGACGTCAAAGCAGGTCGCAAAGTTTAAGACGCTGGCCAAGGTGGTGGCGATCGTCCTTCCCATCGTAGGTGTCGTGGCATCCAACAATCTGAGCACGGCGATCATCATCCTGGGAATCGCGGTGTGTATGTTGTTTGTGGCAAGCCCAAAGTACTCTCATTTTTTAATCGTGGGAGGGGTCGGCCTGGTCGGCGGTATCGCGTTTATTGCATTAGAATCCTACCGTGCAGACAGAATTAAGATATGGCTGAATCCGGAGGCGTACGAGAAGGGGTACCAGACGTTGCAGGGCCTTTACGCCATCGGATCCGGCGGCCTTTTTGGAAAAGGTCTGGGGGAGAGTATGCAAAAGCTCGGATTTATCCCCGAGGCGCAAAACGACATGATTTTTTCTGTCATCTGCGAGGAGTTGGGGCTTTTTGGAGCGGTCTGTCTGATCCTTTTGTATCTGCTGATGATCTGGCGGTTTATGATTATCGCAAATAATGCGGCGGATCTGTACGGGGCTCTGATTGTGGTTGGCGTCATGGCACATATCGCAATTCAGGTGATTTTAAATATTGCCGTTGTCACGAACACGATTCCGAACACCGGAATCTCACTTCCTTTTATCAGCTATGGAGGAACCTCCATCCTGTTCCTGCTCTCAGAGATGGGACTGGCGCTGTCCGTGTCGAGGGGAATAAAGCTTGAGGTGACTTGATTATGATTAGAGAGCAGAGAAAAAAGAAAAAGAGAAGACGCATCGGGCTGATAATCCTCCTGGTGGTGGCGCTGCTGCTCGCGATTGCAGCTCTGGTCGTCTGGAAAGTTTTTACGGTCAAAAATGTGGTGGTTAAGGGGAATGAGCTCTACTCCGCGGAGCGGATTGAGCGGATGGTTCTGGATGATAAATATTCCTGGAATTCTCTTTATGTCGTCTTAAAATACCGCTTTTTGGATAAAGGGAATGTCCCGTTTGTTGACACGAGGGAGGTCTCGCTGGACGGGCCTCACACGGTGCAGATCTCCGTCTATGAAAAAGGAATCCTGGGCTGCTTTTACATTGCCTCCATCAGACAGAACGCCTATTTTGATAAGGACGGATTTGTCGTTGAGACGTCCACGGAGGAGATCGAGGGAGTGCCAAAGATCACGGGGATCACCTGCGATGAGGTGGTTTTGTATGAACAGCTTCCGCTCGATGAGGCGGATGTGCTTGGTGAGCTCTTGAATTTGACGCAGACACTCAAGAAATACGATCTGCTTCCACAGGAAATTTACTACGACGAGAAGCTGGAGCCAACGCTGACTTACTATGGGACCCGTGTGGTGGTCGGGTCCGATGAGTA
>CAJLGN010000031.1 GCA_905206195.1 uncultured Roseburia sp. | reverse complement strand
TCGGATACTCTCTCCCATTACAAAAACCGCGGAGCATTCGTCCAGGGACGAATGCTTCCGCGGTACCACCCTGATTCTTTTCCTTTTCCAACTGTCGATTTCATGCAGACAGCAGGCAATGCAAGCGAAAAGCTCTTAACATGCGTAACGTGCATGGACGTCATCCGCTACTTCATTTCCCGGATGCGGCTCCTGTGCGAAATTCGATTCCCACCTCACCTTAAGCAGGCTTTCAGCCGACGACCTGCTCTCTCTGTAAGAAGTATAGTGCTCTACTGTACACATTCACTGCCTTTTTCAATCTGCTTTGTATTTTAGCACAGGAGGGGTGAAACATCAAGTGTTTTCATTCATGCATGATTTTCAACCTCGTCATCGCAGACTACAATCTTAACTATCATCCATTCTTCCACCTTCGCCGCCACCTCTGAAAGCTGCTATTAAACAGTACATTGACCTCCGCCGACATCATCATAATATACATACAAAAATAGAGCCACAACATCACGAGCGCAATGGTCGTCAGACTCCCGTACATGGAGAATCCATTGAAATAATCCACATAGACCGACAGCCCAAAAGAAAATAAATACCATGCGACGCTGCATATCACAGATCCCAGAAGCTGACTTTTGAATGTAAGCTTCCGGTTGGGCAGTGCGGTGAAAATCACATCAAAAAACAAAATCAAAAAAGGCAGCATCACAAGTCCCCGAAAATATACAAACAGATCCATGACATGGCGCAAAATGGGAATATGCGCTGCCGCCAATTCATGAAGTGAATTGCCAAAAACCAATATGAACAACGTGCAGACAAACGCCACAAGAAACACCAGCGTATACACGACCGCCCAAACGCGCAAAACAAACCAATTTCTGGTCTCCTCCAGCTCATTGACAGCGTTCAACCCATCCGCTATATACTGCACGCCCTTTGCCGCAGACCAGATCGCCGCAATCGCGGTGGCTGAGATGATTCCCATAGAGCGGTTATACACCTCATCCACCAGCGATACAAAAAATGGTGCCACATACTCCGGCATGATCTCGCGGATGATCTGCAAAAGCATCCCCTCCGTCACAGACGTGTACTGCAGCAGTGACGAGATCACCATAAGAAACGGAATGACAGACAGGATGATGAAAAACGCCGACTGCGCAGAATAGGCATTAATCTTATCCCGCTTACATTTATCAAGAAACAGCTTTATATTTGCAGGTATCCTTTTCGACATATGACTTCCTTCCCGATTCGTCTTCTATTGCATCCCACCTATTTTAATATCATTATAAAAATAATGCAATATTTCTTCGTAATTCATCCCCGCCTTCGCCATACCGTTCGCCGCGTTCTGACTCATGCCAAGCCCATGCCCGTATCCGCCGCCCTGCAGTGTGACACTGCCATCCCCGTTTGGGACGATCGCACAGAATGCACTCGGGAGCAGTGCGCCCTTCGCGCCGTCCTGGAACGCTGTCTCCGTGGAGTCGGCATAGACTATTTTTTGCATGCCCGTACCTAGAACCTTGCGGATGTTGTACTCAGTCTGAACGAGCGCCGCACCGTTTTCATAAGTGACCCGAAGCTCCAAAATAGAACCTGCCTGACTTCTCTTTGCGACCAGCAGCCCCGTCACATCCCCCATATCTTCCAAAACGTCCGCATCCACGGCGACAAGCTCCCCCCCGTCTGCCCCGTAAAACCGCACGTTCTTCTCCGAGACTGCGCGCCTGGCGAGCAGTTCCTGACCGATCTCCCCTGTCTTTTCCCTGTAATCCGCCGTCACAAACCAACGATAATACTTGACATCGCTGTCATAGCCTTCGGCAGGCTTTTGTATATAATCCAAAAATGCGTTCTCCTCCGACAAATCTCCCTCGTACGGCGCAGTATTCAAACACGCCGATTTCAAATATCCATACGCGCTATCGTCCGCTCTGTTCCAGACCGCTGCTGTGTCCGTATATCCCATCGAAGTGGAGAAATAATAGGCCTCCACAGGATTTCCCCCGTAGGTGAGCATCTGCCCGGCAGTCTCATCCACCGCGCGTATCGACGCCTCCGTAGCCCCAACCTTGTTGTAAACCTGATAGGAGGTGCTGTCATTGATATGCGCTCCGTACTGTGCCAGATCTGCCCGCAACAATTGAATATAGGCATAGCTTCTGGCACATACCGCCTGCGCCTTCAACGCCTCCATCCCATAGCTTGACGGCATCTCACTGGGCACCACGGCATACAGGTATTTTTCGAAATCAAGACTGTTCACAAGTGTATAGCCCTGCTCATAAGAGCGCACTTCCATCGTTCCCCTGTAAGGATTTCCGATGATCGTTCCCGCGGCGTCACAGAGATAAATTCCCCCCGTCTCCCCCTCCGGTGTGAGCGTCAGAGTGGCCGTGGGATCTGGCGCCAGCGCATCCGCCGCTGAGATCACTGTCCCCACCTCGATCCGCCCAGTCTCCGCTCCCCGCACCGCAGTGAGCGGGACATCCGATTTGAGGAACACTTCCCTGCGGAAGTTTCCTCCGTCCGCCGCCAGCAGGAGAACCCGGATATTTTCAATCGTGGCTGGATGTCGAATCAGGATTGCACAGACTTGGTTCTCCCCAGTCACATACGCAACCTGCATATTTCCCAGAATGACATCTGACAGGGACTTCTCCACCGTCTCCCCGTAAGTCTGATAAACCGGGATTTTCCCCGGATGGCTGATTTTTCCATAGCCCTCAATCTCGATTGCCGCTTCATCGTAGGATAAAACAGCTCCCTCTATGAGATCGCGCTTCATCCGAAGCGACACGATCTCCCCGCCCGCAAATCCAATATCACAGACGCCCGCACTAACATCCTCCCCCGGCTTTCCCATCTCCCTGCGATAGGAGTCTCCTCCAAAAAGAAATTTGATCTCGCCCTCCCCATATTCCTCCAGATAGGCGTTGTTGACATGTAATTCCTCCACCGTGGCTCCAACAATCCCGAGACACTGTGTCTCCACCACATATACCTCATATCCCTTCCACATCTCAAAATAAGAAACCGGGAGCGCTGTATAATAATCTCCATGATTGGTGATCAAAACGTTCTGCTCCTTTGCCTCCATGACATCCAGAATCAAAAGCTTTTCTCTTTGCACCGTTTTTCCCATGTCGAGAAGATCTAAAACCTGCTCATAAACGAATTCCCAATCCGCTCTCCCCACCGCGCGGCGACCGTCCAACTCCGGCACCTCTATGTAATCTTCCACCCCGAGCTCTGCGAGGATCTCTCCCAAAATATCTCCGGTCAGATATTTCCCGCCGGACACATCAAAAAAGTGTTTCCACTCCTCGCGGGTGTACACCCCAAAAGTCAGCTCCTCCCCAACTTCCGTCAATCCCACCCAGCGTTCGGAATAGACGTCCGTATGATACGGGCTCCCCAACCGCTCCCGCAACAGTATCCCCGCAAAGACAAGGAGAAACAAAAACACTATTATTTTTACAGTCACTCGATTTTTCCGTCTCATCCCAATTTTTTCCAATTCTTTCCCAAAAAAATAAAAATAGAAGCTGCCTGTAACGCCAAGCAGCTTCTTTCTTTTGTGTGCTATGAGTTCTTCACGAGTATATTAAGATTCCTCTTTCGTACATCAAGTTGCCTCTTCGGTAAAAGTCCTCTTTCGTATCTCTTCCGTGCATCTTAAGTACTTCACAGAATCTTTCGTATGACCCAAAATGCCGTTTCCTACGTTTTTGACTCCTAGCCAAAGCTAGGTGGGTAACCGCACGTTGGTTTCTGTCTTCCACTGCTCGCGTACCGGATGGTACTGATGGCTTGACATCCGCCTTCGAATATAAGAATCCCATAAAAATAGATGTAGGTTCAAAAATGTAGGGTGTCGCACATCCCAGGCTTTTTATTAGTCTTATTATACTTTAATATGTCCCGTTTATCAACTAAAAATTAGTGCCAAATTCTGTGCGAATTTCTATATATTTTCTCTATTGACAAATCAAAATCATCTGTGATATTCACTTCCGTAGTTCCTAATACTGCTTTATAAAATCCAAGATATCCGCTCACTCTCCCATCTGCGCAAACCGCGCGCGCTTCAACTCCGCCACAATACTGTCCGCATCAAATTCCCGCGTCACCCGATTGCCCTGCTCGCTGTAAAATTTGACTCCTTCATTCGTGTCAATCAACACATAACTCTCCCGCAGAAGCTCGTTGACACGCGCCAAAAATGAAGACACATTTCCAGGATCCTCCATTTTTACGTGATTTAAATCGAACGCAATGGATGCCTCCTCCCAAATCTGCTCTTTCCCGCTCTCGCTCAGGGAGAACACACGATAATGATAATCCGCAACCCCCTGGTACATCGATGGCTGCCAGACGAGCAGATAAGTCAGACCATCCCTCGGATTTTGATAAACATAGATTCCATTCCATCCGGCATGTACCGTGTCCGCATATGCTGTCCAGATCGGTCTACCGCTCTCTGGAATACGAGAATCGCCGGGATACACCGTCACGGTATCCACCTCCCCTGTCGCGCCGCTCTCAAGATTCACCTCGATCCGCTCCAGTTTCCCATCGTGTGTCAAATCTTCCTCCCACACAATGATATCCGGCGTCGCGCTCCCTGTCCTCTCTGTATATGACCATGTATTTCCATCACATGAAATCTCTTTGTAACCTAACAAATCTGTGATTCGCCCTCGCATTGTACTCTCCCACAAAAGAATCGTTCACTACACCCATATGTGGCTGCATCTTTTTTGTTACGAGAAATCATCGTCAAAAAGACACCGCAGAAATCTCTGCGGTGTCTCTCTTATTTCAATCACAAATCTCTTATAAGGAAGCTGCCTCATCCACAAGCTTTTTCAATGCTGCAAGCGCCTCATCTGGAAGCTTGTCGTAACCGTCCTTCTTGGTGGAAAATCCTTCCACTGCGGACACACGGTTCTCCATAGCGTTCTTGAGCGCTGCCACATAATCCTTATCGCTCAGATTCGGCGTAAAGTCAGCGGTCTTGCCGGACCAGTCGTTCATGATCTCGATGTCCTCGAACGGTCCCCATTTCTCAAACTTTGCCTTACCCTCAACGATGGTCTCAAGGATGCCCAAAGTGTCAGCCGGCTTACACTTTGTTCCCATGAAGTCGCCGGTGTTGACGATATAGCAGTCTACGTTCTTCTCCTCAACCAACTTCTTGAACTTCTCGTAGTCATTCACAAGCGGGTAAGTGCGGAACGGGTTCGCGTAAGGCACAATCCTCAAAGCATTCAGGTCTGTACCTGCCGCCACACGCTCTGCGGTGTAAGTCTTTGTGGCCAGCGTTGCACCCATGACGGATGCCAGAGCAGCGTCCATTAACTTCAGTACTGGCGGGATGGTCGGATCCTTCATGATCCAGAAGATTGCGTTGACCGGAGCATCGATCTTGTCGACACGGTTCGGAGACCATAACTTGGACTTGATGGCACGTCCGTTACCGTTGCGGATATCCTCTGTCACAAGCTGGATCTTTCCGTTTTCATCCAGGGTTGCGGAGCAGTTCTGTGCGGATAATAAGTACTCGTTGTCCGGGCATCCGGTCGGGTAATCTGACGTCTTGTCGAAGTATGTCGGCTCCAGCGCGATGGATGCACAGGTATCTGTGTTGATGATGAATGCATCGTCGTGGAGAACCTTGATCGCCGGGTATTTTCCGCCGTGCTTTGCATGCGTCAGAGTAGATTTGCCGGAGCCGGACAATCCGTAAACAGACGCAACGAACTTCGAACCGTCCTCCAAGGTGTACTCCTTTTGTCCGCCGTGGCAGGAAGCGTAACCGTTGCGGTTTGCAAGCGCCCACGCCATGGTCAGTGTTCCCTTCTTGTGCTCTCCGAAATATCTCATACCAAGGATTGCAGCGCAGTTCTGGTCAGTGTCGAAGTAGCACAGGGTAAGCGGATCGCTCAGGCAGCTGTAATCCACATCCGGCG
Organism: uncultured Roseburia sp.; assembly: GCA_905206195.1. Taxonomy (GTDB): domain Bacteria; phylum Bacillota; class Clostridia; order Lachnospirales; family Lachnospiraceae; genus Roseburia. Next base: position 3,453 of record CAJLGN010000031.1, on the reverse strand, counting down.
TGTCATGCGGCGCCCACTGCGGGTCGGAAAAGATGTAGATGTCCGGCTCCTTACCGTCGCCGATCACCTTGGAGTTCTTGTACATCTTCACGTACTCGTCGGACATATACTGGAAGTTTAACATCCAGTTGTAGAGAATGTTCTCCTCTCCCTCCGGGATGAGAAGGTGTGCCTTCGCCATGAACTCCGGATCAAGTCCGATGTAGCACTCCGCGTGGTACATCGTCTTCCATCTCGTCTCGTACACGGCATCCATAACTACTTTGTCGAGCTTGCCGGCATCGACTCCCGGCTCTCCCTTGATCCGGCGGGCAGCTGCGTAACGCCCCGTAACGGCACCGTCGTTGAATAATAATACTTTGGCATCCTTATCGAGACCGAATGTATCTCCGTCCTTGATCGGCATGTCTGTCACAATCGTTCCCGGTGAATTCTTGGCTAATTCATAAGCCTCCTTTAAGGTGTTTACTTTCACGACATTATTGCCGTAGAAAGCGGCCTCTACGATGGAACGCGTCTTGGCAAAGCCTGGCTTTCCAGCGCCAATCTCGCCGATTGGATAATAAGCTTTTGTTGACATTTGAAATTCCTCCTTAATCTAAGAAATTATTAGCAAATTCAAAAATTCCGCTACCTAAAATAATACACTATGTCTTTTTTTTGTCAATCAGTTTCCTTCAAAAACTGGAATCTTTTTCAAGTGCTTTCCCTGTATATAAAGTACATGCATTTGATACTTTATTCATTTTGTCACTCATTTTGACCCTGTTTTTAAAATTTCCATAAATTATATACAATTTTCTTGTATTAAAATAAATACATATGTTATGATATGGAAAGTAAAATAAAAAGGAGGGCTACAACGATGAATCAATTTTGTGAAATCACTCCGGATCTTCTGCGTCTGGCTGCTCTGTCTGCTGACTGCGCCAAAATAGATCCTGATTTATACACAAAGTACGACGTCAAACGAGGACTGCGTGACCTGAATGGTAAAGGTGTTCTGGTTGGACTCACCGAAATCTCCGAGGTCTGCTCCACAAAAGAAATCGACGGCAAAAGTGTCCCCGCAGACGGAGAACTTTTTTACCGCGGTTATAATGTGAAGGATCTGATTTCCGGCATCGGGGAAAAGAGTCATTTTGGCTTCGAGGAGTGCACCTATCTCCTGCTCTTTGGGAAACTTCCCACCAAGGAAGAGCTCGATGATTTCGTTCAGATGCTCGGCAATTACCGAACCCTTCCTACCAGCTTTGTTCGGGATATTATTATGAAAGCCCCCAGCAAAGATATGATGAATACGCTCGCAAGGAGCGTCCTGACACTTTACTCTTACGATGACCTCGCGGACGATGTCTCGCTCCCGAATGTTCTGCGTCAATGCTTACAGTTAATCAGTCTGTTTCCTCTTTTATCCGTGTACGGCTATCAGGCATATAGACATTACCACGACGGGGCAAGCCTGTTTATCCATTCGCCGAAGGCGGAATATTCCACTGCAGAGAACATCCTGCATATTTTAAGACCGGACAGCAAGTTCTCGCCGCTGGAGGCAAAATTGCTGGATATCGCGCTGATTCTCCATATGGAACACGGCGGGGGTAACAACTCCTCGTTCACCACCCATCTGGTATCCTCATCGGGAACCGATACTTATTCTGTCATCGCCGCATCGCTCGGCTCCCTCAAGGGACCAAAGCACGGTGGTGCCAACATCAAAGTCGTAAAAATGTTCGACGACATGAAAGAGCAGCTGACCGACTGGGAGGATGAGGAGGCCATCAGCCGTTATCTGACCGCGCTGCTCAACAAGGAGGCTTTCGACCGGGCTGGTCTCATCTACGGTATGGGGCATGCCGTGTACTCCCTCTCCGATCCGAGAGCCCAGATTTTCCGTTCTTTTGTGGAGCAGCTGTCCGCTGAGAAAGACTGTGGCAGGGAATTTGCGCTCTATTCCGCAGTAGAGCGGCTCGCTCCTCAGATCATCGCCAAGGAGCGTAAGATCTATAAGGGCGTAAGCCCCAACGTCGACTTCTTCAGCGGATTCGCCTACAGTATGCTTGGGCTCCCTGTGGAACTCTACACCCCGATCTTTGCGATCGCGCGCATCGCTGGCTGGAGCGCGCATCGACTGGAGGAGGTCGCCGTAAACGGCAAGATCATGCGCCCCGCCTACAAAAATGTCGGAGAGCGCAAGGCGTATGTGCCGATGGATGCACGCGACTAATCCCCTGGTCCAGTCTCGCTACCACCGCACTCGAGAAACTGTCACAAAATGCCTTAGAAATCCGTGATTTTCTGCCGCCATCGCGCAGAAATGCGGAGAAAAACTGCATTTTGTGGCAGCTTTTTTCGTATTTCTACAAAAATTTTTCCCTCGCTTTCCGCAATTCGCTCTGGAACCACAAAAACGCTGCCAGAAAAAGCAGCATTTGGACTATGCGAAAAGCGCCGAGCGACACGACCAAATCGTTGATGATCCCCAAGACTCCCGCGAGCAGAACAACTCCCCCAAAGACAGCCTCCTTCCAGTAGAGATAATCGATGAAACTCTGCTTGTCCCGACACCTTCGGAGCTCCTCCTCAGCAATCACCATGGAACTGACTTTCCCGGACTTTTTCATCCCGAGAGCCGCTCCGATCATATAAGCGCCGAATACCGCAACCACCATGTGAAACACAGTCATGATCCCCATGTCATAATCCTCATTTCTTCTCATTTTTCCTTACTCTTTTGCCTATTATATATGCCATTTTGGGCATATGCAACGAATTGTGCATTTTTTCTACAATAGTTAACAACTTTTTCACAAATTTTCTAATTTCGATTGAACTCACATTTTACATGGTGTAAAATGTGAACAAACATTAATTTACGATGGGAGATATAATCATGATGCTAAATGACATTAAAATCTTAATCGGTGACGATTCTATTCTCGCAAGAAAACAATTAAAGGACATCATCTCCGCCTACGGTACCCCAATTTTTCTCGAGGCGTCCAACGGGCAGGACACGATCGACCTCTACAAAAAGGAATCTCCCCAATTGGTTTTTCTTGATATCGTGATGCCTGTAAAGGACGGCAACGCTGCAATCCGGGAGATTATCGGCTTCGACAAAGATGCCGATATCGTGATCGTCTCTTCTGTGGGGACCCAGTCTCAGCTGAAGGCCGCTATCGAAGCCGGCGCAAGCGACTTTATCCAGAAACCATTGAACAAAGATCAGGTTCATCATGTGATCGCTTCAAGATTTGAAGGGAGATAATATATGTACGCTCAGTTTTTCGGGAATTATTTACTTTCACGGAGCATCGTTACCCGTGAACAATTAATCCATGCCATGCAAAAGAAATCTTCCACGCAGATAAAGCTTGGTACGCTCGCCATCCATGCCGGATACATGACGGCCAGCGAGGTGGATCATGTGATTGTCTTACAGACGCATCA
>CAJLGN010000030.1 GCA_905206195.1 uncultured Roseburia sp. | reverse complement strand
GCTGTTTGTACCGCTGTTCTCGCGGTCAGCTTGTTTATATTATCATCTATATTTGCGAATGTCAACACTTATTTTTGACTTATTTTTTACAAATGTTTTCCATAAATAGATATAGGGGCAACCCCGCCCGGGTGCCCCTATATCTATTATTTTAAATGCCACTTTTTAGAATACTTTCAGTAGTAACGCCAAAACCAAATTGTTCTCATACATAAAAGTCAGGAATCTGCTTTCATTTATATAAGTGACAAGTTGGCTTCCAATCTCGCCCGTACTACACACCGCAATAATATAAAATCCAACCCACACCAGAAGTACCCCATAGATTCCCCCTGCGAAGAGTCCCAAAAAGCGATTGATTCCCTTCAGAATCGGAATGTGCGATACGATTCCAAGAAGCTGTGATAGGATCTGCACCAATATCCACGCTGCGATTAGACCTATAAAAAATGCGATCCCCTGAACAACAAAACCTGCTATTCCGTCAGCAATCTCGGTATAGATACCGCTCTCCTCCAGAAATTCATCCGCCATTCCAGAAGTCTTATTGAGAATACCTTCCATTACGGACTGTGGGAGCTGCATGCCAAGATTTGTCACCTGCTCCTGCCCCCCTGTGAGCTTTTCCTGCGTCTGCTCCTGCATCGACAGGCGAACTGCCTCCTCATAGTGGGCTGCCACTTTCTCGTGGATGGACGTGTTCTCCAGCAAGAAACGATTGATATGCGGCGTGCTCCAAGTGACAACTGCCAGCACAATCAACCATGACACCAGCGAATATACAATCCGCAAAAATCCTCTGTGATATCCCCGCCAAACGCTGATGGCAAGCACCAGCAAAACAATAATTAACACCCAATTCATCTGTATCTCCTTACTTTAATCTCACTTTTTTTGTCATGCCCTCGAGCACAAATGTATAATTGAGCCCCATCCCCCCCGGCAGGACTCGGTATAGCTTTCGGTCAAATTCATAATGGAACTTGTACACGCCCCGTATGGTGTAGATATCGCACATGGTTTCATTTTGTATGCAGATCTCATTGTTGGAAAGAAATTCTATGCTTGTATATTCCAACCCGAAATCTTTTTCCATCACGAGATTTCCCCTGGTATCAAATACCTTCAGATGATGCGTCACTGCCTCGTCGTCATTTCCGCTCACAACGCCGATATAATCCTGACTGTGAAAAACACTTTTCGCCTGCTTCTCAAGCGGAATCTCCGCGAGCGGCTGTGGTTTCTGACTTCCCTCAAAAATGACCATTTTGCTGTCTCCAAGCGCCACCATCCGGTCATCGGAGATAAACTCCAGCTCCGGGATCACCATGTCCGCAAAGAAGTTCACCCCCACGCAGTTGTCAATCTCATTCTGCCCGACGGATCCATAGTTGTAAAATGCAATCGTACTCTTCACACTTCCGCTGTTGATGTCCAGCATGGACACCGCCAGTTTAATCGCATCGTGGGAGAGCGCGATCGCAATGGGGTAGCCTCCTTTTTCGCCGTGTATCTCCCCCTGCGCCAGGTTGTTTCCTGCTCTGTCGTAGAGCGCGAGGTAGCCCGCCCTTCCTTTTTCCATGAGGACCGCCACAGTTCCCTGCGACGCCACGCAAACTTGATTGATTGGCATTGTTGTCTCGATGCTTCCCTGCAGACCGCCACCCGACGTGAGAATATATATCTTCGTGCCTTTTTTATCGTAGAGAACGAGATAATCCTCACAGATATCAATCTGCGGATTGGACATCTCGTAGGTCTGATTCCAAATCAGCTCGTTCTGTGTATCAATGTAAAAAGCTCCATCGTTGCTGTATTTTAGGATGTTTCCACGAAACTCCGCAAACCGTGTGGCGTCAGTGTCGGCTCTCTCAAAGGATGTGCGAATGTCAAAATCAGTGTAATGTCGGAAAGCCACAAACAGCCCCAGCCCCGCGACGATCAGAAACAGAATAAAAAATATCAGCGCCGTGCTTCTTAGAACCTTCCATCGGTGCTCCCTGATTTTTTTCCTGTAATCCTCCATATCGACTTCCTTCACCGTGCGAAAGCCTTTTCTGTTGTTCTCTACCATAATTCCTCATTTCTGTATGCTGCCAAGTCCAAGGGCAGATCCGCGAGAGACTCCCGGTTTTCTTCTGCCCATTAGAGACATTATAGCATGACCAAAGGACTGTTTCACTATTTTTTTATTTCGGCAGCTTTAAGTACTGACCCGCATAGATGGCATCCTTATCCGCAATCCCGTTGACTTCGCACAGCTTGTCCATCATCGCGGTTGTCTGATAAATCTTACTGCAGATGCCAACCAGACTATCCCCCTTTTGCACCACATAATATCCTTGATTTAGGTACGCCTGTGCCTCCGTCACTGCGGGAGCATCCGCCTGTCCTCCCTGTGCCGCGGCGTTTCCTGAACCCCCTGATGCGTTATCCACGCTGCCTGCAGCATCTGTGCCTCCGGCACCGCCAGCCGCCGGGGGGACTGCTGCGCCTGCCCCGGTCGCCGGATCTGGATTGACTGCGGCTTCCGCGCCGCTCGTTTCCCCAGGAGCAGATGTGCCACCTGCAAGCTCCCCGCCATTTCCCGGATCCACAGCTTCCGCGCTCTGCGGCGTCCCCTGCGGCTCCCCTGCTACATCCTGTGGCGTGCCAGCGGGTTCGTCTGCCGCCCCCTGCGGTGCCTGCTGCCTCTCCACCTCTCCCGCCACCGTCTCAACTGCCACCGTCCGACCGTCCGGCGCCTGCTCCGTCTCCTGCTGCCTCTGGCTCATCTGCACCAGGGTCTCCTCCATCGCTGCCATCTTCTCATGATTGAGATAGGCCGTGATCCCGAGTGCGCAAATCACCGTCACCAGGAGAAAAGTCGAGGCGTAGGAGGGGCGCATTCCCCGCTCTTCCTGTGCCGCAAGCTGTTTTCGATAGTTTCCACGGCTGCCATTTTCCCGCCGTGCAAAAAAACCATCTGCCGTGCGCACCCCGTGCTCCGACACATCTGCACTCCATGAACTTTCCACATCCTCAAACGCGCTCTCATCAAAACCTGCCAGCATTTGTTCCGTCTGCTCCACATCCCCGGCCGGGCGCAGATCTTCCTCCGTATTCTCCACCACGCGCGCACCTCGCTGGCACTGCGCCGCCTTACTTTTTTCATAATAAATATAAAATCCTTCTCTCCGGGAGAGATGCCCGCTGCGGCTTCCGTAAAACGCCTCCTCTCGCTCCAGATTATCCATCAAGAACAGAACCTGATGGGCACCGCCAAAATTATTCTGGTGAAGAAGCTCCAGACGCATCGTCATATTGGGAAGCCGCCCCTGAATATCCATCGCCCAGCCAACAATGACCATGCTGTCATATTCATGCCGGAGCTGTTTATATATGTACGCCCAGGTGTGATCGTTCCACACCGGAAGTTCCCCCTCAAATGTAATCTCCTCCAGCCGGATCGCAGCCTCCACAAAAACGCATTGTCTGCCCGCGCAATTCTCAAATTTTCCGAGGAGCACGTACGCCTGTTTCTCTTCCATACTGCCATAGGGGTGCAAAAACTGATATACCTGATCTTCAACATAAATCCTATCACCAATATCCGGTTTTCCAATTTGTTTGATATCCTTTGGCAACCCTCGTTTCTCTGTTGTACCGTCCTGCCTTTCCCCCCGAATAATCTCTATCACTGTGTGATTCCCCTTTCCGGCACCGCTGCGCGGCTTTTTTGATCTCTTTCATAAAATGTGCTCATGCACTTTTTCGGAGAAATGGTAACACAGCCTGTCCAAATATTTTGGTGGATTGTGGAATGTTTGAAAAAAATGTTTCGACAGGAAGGTCTGCCGCTTGTACCACAATACAACAATAGGGCTGTCGCAAAATGAAACCTTCATTCGCGACAGCCCATAATCTTATGATTTCCGTCAAAATTCTCTCAATTTTAATTTTTCACTTCTGCTTTAGAAAGGCTTTCACTTTCTCGTAGATGCTCTGCGCATCCAGCCCGTACTTTTTGATCAGCTCCAGCGCCGGTCCAGACTCGCCAAAGACATCATAGGTTCCGATCTTCATAACTTTTGTCGGCGCTCTCTCGGACAACACGTCGCAGACAGCGCTACCCAGCCCTCCGATCACAGAATGTTCCTCAACCGTCACGACTCTTCCGGTCTTTGTCGCAGATCTTATCACAAGCTCCTCATCCAGCGGCTTGATCGTGTGGATGTTGATGATCTCGGCATCGATGCCGTCCGCAGCGAGCATTTTTTCTGCCTCCCTGGTCTCGTTCACGCAAAGTCCCGCGGCAAAAATAGACACGTCCTTTCCCTCTTTTAGGACGACACCCTTCCCCAGTTCGAAGTGGTAGGTATCCTCCTCGTTAAATACCGGAACCGCAAGACGCCCAAAGCGCAGATACACCGGCCCTACATGACTGTAAGCCGCCCTTACCGCCGCTCTTGCCTCCACATCATCCGCCGGGTTGATGACCACCATCCCCGGAATGGTGCGCATCAGGGCAATATCCTCCAGACACTGGTGGGTCGCCCCGTCCTCGCCCACGGAAATTCCCGCGTGCGTCGCTCCAATTTTGACATTCAGATGCGGATAGCCGATGGAGTTGCGCACCTGCTCATAGTTTCTCCCCGCCGCAAACATCGCAAAAGAACTGATAAACGGCACCTTTCCACAAGACGCAAGCCCCGCCGCGATCCCCGTCATGTTCGCCTCCGCAATCCCGATATTCCAATGGCGCTCAGGAAAGACTTTCTTAAAAATTCCGGTCTTGGTGGCACCTGCCAAATCAGCGTCCAGCACGATCAATTCTTCATGTTCTTTTCCGATTTCCACCAAAGCATTGCCGTAGCTGTCTCTGGTCGCGATTTTTTTTATCTCCGGCATAACGCTTCCCCCGCTTTCTCTAAATCTTCCATGGCAATCTTATACTGCTCGTCACTCGGAGCTTTTCCATGCCAGTCCACGACACCCTCCATAAAAGATACGCCCTTGCCCTTTAAAGTCTTTGCGATGATTGCCGTCGGCATTCCCACCGTGGCTCTCGCCTCATCGAACGCTGCGCGGATCTGTTCAAAATCATTCCCATCAATGTTGATGGTGTGAAAGTTGAACGCCTCGAACTTCTTGTTGATCGGGTAAGGCGAACACACATCATCGATGGCGCCGTCGATCTGAAGGTTGTTGTTGTCCACGATGACCACCAGGTTGTCCAGCCTGCGGAACCCAGCCCACATGGCTGCCTCCCAAATCTGTCCCTCCTGAATCTCCCCGTCCCCGCACAGCGCGTAGACGCGGTAGTCCTTCCTGTCAAACTTTCCTGCGGCCGCCATTCCGACCGCCGCTGACAAGCCCTGTCCCAGCGACCCGGAGGACATGTCAACGCCCGGAATATGCTTCATATCCGGATGCCCCTGCAAGTAAGAGCCGGTGTGGCGCAATGTCACAAGATCCTCCTTGGGAAAAAAGCCCCGCTCCGCAAGCGCCGCGTACAGCCCGGGAGCCGTGTGCCCTTTTGATAACACGAACCGGTCGCGGTCCGCCATCTGCGGGTTGGCAGGATCCACGTTCATTTCCTCAAAGTACAAGTATGCAAAAATATCCGCTGCGGAGAGTGATCCGCCCGGATGCCCCGCTTTCGCGCTATGCACAGCCGTTACGATGCTCTTGCGGATTTCATTGGCTGTCTTTTGAAGTTCCAGATTCGTCATATTAAATTCCTTTCTTCCGCCGTGTGCTGGTCGTTTTATTTCGATTCCTACAATTCTGTCCGTCCCTCCAGGGCGCGGAGCAGTGTCACCTCGTCTATATACTCCAGATCTCCACCTACCGGAACTCCACTTGCGATCCGCGTGACCTTGATCCCGGTTGGTTTGATGAGCTTGCTGATGTACATCGCGGTCGTCTCCCCCTCGAGGCTCGAGTTCGTGGCGATAATCACCTCGTCTATATCCTGCTGCAGACGCTGCATCAATTCTTTGAGCCGAATATCGTTTGGTCCAATGCCCAGCATCGGCGATATCGCTCCGTGGAGCACGTGATAAACTCCCTCGTACTTCTGCGTCTTCTCGTAGGCTGCGAGGTCCCTCGTGTTCTCCACCACCATGATAACCCTGTGATTTCTCGCGCTATCCTTACAGATCGGACAGAGCTCATCATCGGTCAGTGTGAAACACTCCTTACAGTAGCGAACATTCTTTTTTGCTTCGACAATCGCCGATGAAAGGGCTCCCACCGCATCCTCCGGCATATTTAGGATATGAAATGCCAGGCGCTGTGCAGACTTCGCACCTATCCCCGGCAGCGCCGACAGTTCCTGTATCAGCCTGCTGATCTGTCTGCTGTAATATTCCATTTTTCCCTCTGTCTCCCGTACTTGCCGCACAATCTCCGCGCGGCATTCTACAGACATCTGCACTTCACACAGATGTCCCCTATATCTTACTTGATAAATCTCGATTTTACAAGGCAGTTTTCATTTTTATACGAGTCCGCCATCACATCGAATAGGACCCAAAAAGAGCTGCCGCAGATTGATGGAACATTTTGCGACAGCCCTTTTTGTGTTTTATAGAACGACCTTCACTAAAACGGAAGCCCTCCAAGGCCCCCCATACCACCTGTGATCTTGGACATGGAGTTTTGGGAAAACTCCTCGAGCTGGCGAAATGCCTCGTTCGTCGCCGCCATAATCAAATCTTCGAGCATCTCGATATCATCCGGATCCACGACCTCCTCCGCAAGCTTGACCTTCGTCACCTCGCGCTTGCCAGAGACTGTCACCTCCACTGCTCCGCCGCCCGCGGTCGCTGTGACCTCCTTGTCCTCCAATTCTTTCTGCGCCTCTTCCATCTGGCGCTGCATCTTCTGCGCCTGCTTCATGAGGTTACCCATATTTCCAGGCATGCCGCCTGGAAATCCGCCTCTTTTTGCCATATTTCTATTCCTCCCGCATTTTTGCATCTCATATTCTTTGATTCGGTCTGCGCATCTCCTGCAGACTCATAAATCGACACTTTCTCTGTCGATTCTAACGGATAGATTCGTTTCCGTCAATCCTGATTTGCCGTTATGATTGCCGTGGTTCATTTGCAGTCCGGCCTTAGAAGTCCTCCTCCTCTATGTCAAACTGGATCAACTTCCCCAGATCCGGGTAGACCTCATCCCCCGGCCTTCCGCTGTCGTTTAACTTCACCTGAATCTCAATCTCTTTGCCAATGCGCTCCGCCACCGCCGCCTTTAAGTCATCCTGGCAGCCAGACCGATTCTCCCCCACATAAGCGTAGGCGTTCGGATCGTCAAATACCAACAGAAGCACATCGTTTGCCCCCAGAGTCTTTACCGTCTTTTTTAGATAATTTCTGGTAATGCCCGTCAGCTGAGAGACAATCCCGCTCCAGCTGGCGATGACCTGCCGGATATCTTCGGGAACCGCTTTTGGCAGTTCCATCTTCGGCGCTGGCTCTCCCTCGGACTGCGCCTCTACACCCTGCCTGACACTCCCCGGCGCCGCCATCACGACACCTTTTTCGAGCTTTTTCTCCAGGCTGTCGATGCGGTCCACCAGGGATGTGTAATCCTTTTCCATTTCCGGTCTGCACAGCTTAATCACCGCGATCTCTATCGATATCCGCTTCTGAGCTGCGTACTTGATCTGGCTTCCCAGCTCCGAAAAAATGCGGATGTAACGCATCAGAACATCGGTGTCAATCATCTGGGCTTCCTCTTTTAAAAGAGCAAGGTTCTCGGCGGAAATATCCAGCACATCCTCCATATCGTCAGAGCTCTGCACCAGCATAAGATTCCGCAAGTACCAGGTAAAGTCCGCGACGAACTGTCCCAGCTCTCTGCCCTCAACGACCAGATCCTCCACCGTCCCGATGGCCCCAGCGACATTTTTATCCAGAATCTGACGCAGGAGTCTGCTGAACACCTCAGTGTCCACCGCCCCCAGCGTCTCCAGCACCTTCTCGTACGTGAGCTCCTGCCCCAGATAAAAGGCAATGCACTGATCCAAAAGGCTCAGCGCATCGCGCATGGATCCATCCCCCGCCTTGGCGACGTAGCGAATCGCCCTCTCCTCCACGTGCACCTGCTCCGCCTCCATCAGCTCGCCAAGTCGCTCCGCGATTGTGTCAATCGATATCCTGCGCAAATCGTACCGCTGGCAGCGCGATAAGATGGTGATCGGTATCTTGTGCGCCTCCGTGGTCGCAAGAATAAAAATAACGTAAGCCGGCGGTTCCTCCAGGGTTTTTAACAGCGCATTGAAAGCTCCTATGGAAAGCATATGAACCTCGTCGATGATGTATACCTTGTATCTGCCCTCCGTCGGACGGTACTCTACCTCCTCCCGAATCTGTCGGATGTTATCGACGCCGTTGTTGGATGCGGCATCGATCTCAATCACGTTCATGGAAGCCCCCGACGCAATCGCCTTACAGGTCGGACATTCCCCGCAGGGGCTTCCATCCACCGGTCTCTCGCAGTTGACCGCCTTCGCAAAAATCTTGGCGATCGTCGTCTTTCCGGTTCCTCTCGTTCCACAAAATAGATAAGCATGTCCGATTCTGTCTGCCTTTATTTGATTTTTAAGCGTCGTAACGATATGCTCCTGGCCCTTTACATCCGAAAACTCCTGTGGTCGGAATTTCCGGTATAATGCCGTGTATGACATGCCTCTCACCTCAATGTATCTTTTTGAAAGAACGGCTCCTTTTGCGTTCTACAATATCCGGCGGGTTCCATATATGCCCGCCTGTCTATTTAGTCTCCAAAGCTGATTCCAACCCGCTTGGCTTCCCTCACCATCTGGCCATCCGGATCTACGGTCTTTAGTCTGCCCGCCACCTCCGAGAGAGGTACGCGCTTTGTCTTTCCGTTCACCATTGCAATCATATAGCCGTAATCCTCGTCCATGATCGCCTTCGCCGCCGCCGCGCCAAGCCTGGTGCAGAGCACGCGGTCGTACGGACACGGGCTGCCGCCGCGCTGGGTATGTCCTGGCACGGTCACGCGCACCTCCACACCCGCCGCCTTTAAGATCTGCTCCGCGATCTCGTAGGACACAGACGGGTACTTGCGCTTCGCGATCTTCTCTTTGTATTCTTTCTTGGAGAGCGCCGCATCCTCCTTGGAGATGGCACCCTCCGCAACCGCCAGTATCGTAAATCCCTTTCCGGCTCTCGTTCTCTTGTTGATGGCGTCAATCACTTTCTTGATGTCGTAGGGAACCTCCGGGATCAGGATGATATCCGCTCCTCCCGCCACCCCGGCGTACAGCGTCAGCCATCCGACTTTGTGCCCCATAACCTCCACAATAAAAACACGGTTGTGGGATGCCGCCGTCGTGTGAATACAGTCAATACAGTCCGTCGCAATGTTCATTGCGGCTACTCCCGAAGGTGCATCGGATATGGCTTTGTATGAAAAGCATCAGAAACT
>CAJLGN010000029.1 GCA_905206195.1 uncultured Roseburia sp. | reverse complement strand
CAAGCTTATTTGCCGCGCTCGGATCTGTTTCGTGGCGCTTTAGCGCCTCCTCCAGCTCATACAGATGAAACCGCCCCAGATCGTGCTCCACGAGCATCCCGTGCTGGATCAGATTGACCGCAATTTGCCCGAGGTGTTCTGTCATCGCCCGAAATAAGATTTTCTCCTCTTTCCCGTGATGATGGGCATCCGCGTAAGTGCGTGCAACTGCGATCATCTCACGAAAATCGTCCTGGCTGACCGCCTCCCCCTCAATCATTCTACAGCAGGCATTCCGAAACGTCTGCACCAAAAGCAAAATGTTGTCATGCTCTTTTATCATCAGATCTATACAATCCATACATCTCATCTCCTCTCAATGGAAAATTCATCCCCGTTTTGGGAAAAGGCAAAGCCGCAGTCCTGCAGCATACCCGAAATCATTGCTTCGCGCAGCGCATAATAATTCGCTGCATCTCCACCTACATTCTGCCAGAATTTTTGGTGCAGGTCAACCTTCTGCCTCCATGCCACCCTGTGATCTGTCTGCTCCAACACCTCATTTACGTGGTCGCAGGGCATACCGTCCAGCAGCAGATCACTGAGAGACTGAAATGCCTCCGGCGCGTCGGCCGCCACGACGGCGTGCTCCCGGCCAAAAGCGTGGGCCGTCTGCTTCAGGCTTTCCATGTCTTTGTATTTCCCAATCAAAAGCTCCGTGACCGCAGCCGCAAATCTGCCCTCCACAACGGAGACCTGCTCCTGCAGCCAGCCGTGAATATTGTCGGTGTCGATCACTTCTGCTAGCGGTCTGCGCTCTGCCGCGCCACACGAGGCATCCAGCTTTTGATTGAGCTGCTCTTGCCCTGTCAGCAGGGCTTCCGTGAGCTCCTCCTGTAATTGAATCTTTCGGTAAAGCCAGTGATGAATCGGTCCTAAAAATGCGCTCATACGCGCGCCTCCTCTCTAAAGGCAAAGCCACAGGTGCACACCTGTGACTCTGCGCTATCCCATTAACCCTGAATCTTTTCGTTGACAGCCTTCAGCACAGCCGCAGCGTCAATGCCATGCACGGTGCATGCGTCCGCCAGAGACTCCATCTGCGAGGACGGGCAGCCAAGACAGTGCATTCCACATTGCATCAAAACCTCAGCAGCCTCCGGATGTTTGTGCAGAATGTCGCCCATCAGCATATCGCCGGTCACCGCGGGAGCAGCAGCCTCACCGAAGAACAGCTTCATGTCTTCCTCGACCGTGCCGATTCCAGCGATGCCGAAAGTCTCCACCAAAAGCTTTGCCACATTGGGGCTTAAGAATGCCGGGAGCGTCGGCCCAAGGTGAATGTTCTTCACCCCGAGATGAAGCAGCGCCAGCAGCACGATGACCGCTTTCTGCTCGTACCATGCAATATTATAAATGATCGGCAGATCATTGATATCGTCAAGCCCAAATACCTCTTTTAGTTTCAGCGCAATCACCGCCAGCGAGTAGGAGTCGTTACACTGTCCCGCATCCAGCACGCGGGGGATGCCGCCGATGTCACCCAGATCGAGCTTGTTATACTTATATTTTGCGCAGCCCGCCGTCAAAATAACCGTGTCCTTCGGCAGTGCCTTTGCAAATTCAGTATAATAGCTGCGGCTCTTCGCGCGGCCATCACACCCCGCCATCACGACAAACTTCTTGATTGCGCCTGATTTGACGGCAGCAACCACCTGATCGGCCAGCGCCAGCACCTGATTGTGCGCAAAACCGCCCACAATCTCTCCAGTCTCAATCTCGACAGGGGCAGCGCAGCGCTTCGCGTGCTCAATAATCGCGGAAAAATCTTTTGTCTCGCCGATCCCTCCCCCAATGTGCGGACACCCCGGATAGCCTGCCGCCCCGGTGGTATACAGGCGATCCTTATAGCTGTCCTTCGGCGTGACAATACAGTTGGTGGTCATCAGGATCGGACCGTTGAAAGAATCAAACTCCTCCTTCTGTTTCCACCACGCGTTGCCGTAGTTGCCGATGAAATTATCATATTTTTTGAACGCTGGATAGTAGTGCGCAGGCAGCATCTCCGAGTGGGTGTACACATCCACCCCTGTCCCTCTTGTCTGCTCGAGCAGCATTTCCAAATCCCGCAGATCGTGTCCGGAAACCAGAATTCCGGGGTTTTTTCCGACACCGATATTGACCTTTGTGATCTCGGGGTTGCCGTAAGCACTTGTGTTTGCCTGATCCAACATCGCCATTCCCGCAACGCCGAATTTTCCGGTTTCGAGCGTGAGTGCAACAAGCTCATCTACCGTCAGCGTATCATCCAGCGTTGCAGCCAGCGCGTGCTGGAGGAAGGCATCCACCTCCTCATCGTCCTTCATAAGAGCGTTCGCGTGCTTAGAATAAGCGGACAGCCCCTTCAGACCGTAGGTGATCAGCTCGCGCAGAGAGCGAATATCCTCGTGTTCCGTGGACAGAACGCCCACGGCTGCGGCTTTGGCTCCAAATTCAGACGCATCCCCATCCCAGAGGGCATCCGCCGGAAGTGACGCGGTGCTGTCAAGCTTGCCCAACAGCTGGCGCTTGATCGCAAGCGTCTCCTCAATCTTGTCGATGATCGCATCGTTGTCAAAGTTCGCGTTTGTGATTGTTACAAACAGATTCCATGTAATCAGATGGTTTACTTCTGCGGACACCTTCTTCCCTTCTGCCCGAAGAGCCGTAGTTATGGCGGAGATACCCTTCGTCACCCACACCAGCAGATCCTGCATAGCCGCCACATCCGGCGTTTTCCCACAGACACCGACCTGTGTACAGCCAGCACATCCTGCTGTTTCCTGACACTGATAGCAGAACATTTTGTTTTCCATGATAATTCCTCCTGAAATAAATTATAATTTTAACGCAATCGGCAGTGAGAATCATCTGCCTCATGCTTGATTTTGCAGAGTCATCATACTATACTAAAATCAACATGTATGTTGTTATACCAACAAGATTGGAGAAAATATGGATTTTACTTTTTTGTCAAGGACGCCGCTGTTCCGCGGGATTTTGCCCGAAGAAATTGAATCAATGTTAAGCTGCCTAAATGCAGTTGAAAAACACTACAAAAGGGGGGAGGTCATCTATTATGCCGGGGACGTCATCCGCTCATTGGGCATTGTCCTGAGCGGACGGGTTTCCGTCGAGAGCGATGATGTGTGGGGCAATAGAAATATCTTGTCGCACGTTGGGCCCGGTCATGTCTTTGCGGAGACCTACGCCTGCATTCCGGGAGAAACGTTGATGGTCCATGTGGTCGCGGTGGAGGATTCCACGATATTGTTTCTCGACGCGGAGCAGATTTTTGAGACCTGCCAAACCGCGTGCGGTTACCACAATAAACTGATTCGCAACATGATGTTCATCTTTGCGCAGAAGAACTTGAATCTTTCCAGAAAAATCTTTCATACCTCCCCCAAATCCATACGTGGGAGAGTGCTCTCTTTTCTGTCCGAACAGGCGACACGCAGTGGGAGCAACAGCTTTACCATCCAATTTAACAGACAGCAGCTCGCGGACTATCTAAATGTGGACCGAAGCTCACTGTCCAATGAGCTGGGGAAGATGCAGGCGGATGGATTCATTCAAGTGGAAAAAAACCATTTTACCCTGCTTGACAAGGATCAATAACCCCCCTCCCAAGCGGGCGCGCCAGCTTGATACAAACTTTTTCTTATTTTTCATCTCAGCAAATCGAATTTTTTTCCAAAATATGCACATACTGATTCCATATTGCATACGGGCGCATGTTTTCATGCAGATGTTTTTACAACTCTTTTCTGCCGCCCGCATGACACGACCGAAAGCGAGGAACCATATGAGCAACACTTCTATTCTGCCCATCACCAATGAACACGGCTATTTTGAGATACGCTTAGAGAGCATCGGCGGCCTTGGCGCCAATCTCTGCGGAAAAATGTTGGGGGAGCTTGGAGCGCTCTCCCTCTCCCTGAACTCCCTGAGCTTCTCCAGCTACGGCTCCGAGAAGCGAGGATCGCCCGTCAAGGCCTACATCCGCTGGAGCGAGAGCGACAAGCCGCTGCGGATTAACAGCCCTGTGACTCATCCCCACATCCTCGGCCTGTTCCACGAGGGGCTGATCGGCACATACCCCGTGTTGGACGGCGTCTCCGCGGAGACCAAAATCGTTTTAAACACCCCCTTATCTCCAGATGAAGCGGCAGAAAAATACCATATTTCTATGGGAGAGCTATATTGTCTGGACGCACTGGCCATCGCGATGGAATCCCATTCTCGCATCAACATGGTCATGCTGGGCGCCATTGCCAAAGCGTCTGGCTTCATTCCGCCAGACGCCACCGAGCAGCTCTGCAGGGACACCATCGGACAGAAATACCCGGCTCTCATTGAGGCAAATCTGGCGGGACTGCGCCTCGGCTACGAGCGCCTCGAAAAATTTTCCGGAGAACAGAATCTGGAACCCCTCCCCACCGGAACCAAAGAATCTTTTGTCTGGGGCTTTGCCAACGCGCCCATCGGCGGTGTAAACCCGAGAGCCGGGAGCACGATCTCCAACGATCTCTCCCCCTCCAGAGAGGGTTATATCCCGCTTTTTATTCAGGAAAAATGTATCAACTGTGGTCTGTGTGATTCCACCTGCCCGGACATGGTGTTCCAATTCGCACCGGGCGTCTACAAGGACAAGGAATGCATGGTGAATCAGGGGCTGGACTATTACCACTGCAAAGGCTGTCTGCGCTGTGTGGAAGTCTGCCCCACAAACGCGCTGGTCACTGCTCTGGAAAAGGATTACCCCAAAAAGCCCTGGTTCGTCCCCAACCAGCACCTGCTGCCAAACGCAATCAAATATGAGGAGGGCGGCGCGAATTCCTGGATCACCAGTGATTCCTATATGGACGAGAAACGCGTGGACGGCGGTGTGGTGTGACCGAATGATCCAAAAACAACACCGCACTTTGCAAGAATGGAGAACATTGTAATTATGGAAGAACAAAAAATCATGTACGACAGCGGCAACGAACTCGCCGCTTACGCCGCAAAACAGATCAATTACCACGTGATGGGCTACTACCCCATCACCCCCTCCACACAGATTGCGGAGAACCTCGACGTCATGCGCGCTGAGGGTGGGCACGATATCGCGCTGATCGCCGCGGAGGGCGAGCACAGCGCCGCCGGGATTTGCTATGGCGCCTCCGCCGGCGGAGGCAGAGTTTTTAACGCGACCAGCGCCAACGGCCTTCTCTACGCTTTGGAACAGTTCCCGGTACAGTCCGGCACCAGAATGCCCATGGTCATGAATGTGGCCTGCCGCACCATATCAGGCCCCCTGTGCATCAAGGGCGATCACAGCGATATCATGTATATGTTAAACACTGGCTGGATCATCCTTTTTGCGGACGAGCCGCAGAAGGTGTACGATTTCAACCTCGTCGCGTTAAAGCTGGCGGAGGCCGTGAGCCTGCCGGTGGTCGTCGCCTTCGACGGATTTTTTACCAGCCACCAGAAGCGAAAGTGTTTTGTCTTTTCGGATGACGCGGTTGTCCAGAACTATATCGGCCCCAAGCTCTCGAGCGACAATCTCAATACCTCCGCCTTTGCCAAGGACTCCTCCACCGGGGAAAACTGTTTTTACAGCGTGCTTGATCTGGCGCACCCGGTGTCGATCGGCTCCTATATGAACGAGCCGGACGTCATCAACAACCGCTACCAGCTCCACCTCGCCATGGAGGAGGCGCGCAAAAAACTGCCGGGACTTTTCGAGGAATACCGCGCGCTGTCCGGGCGCACACTCTCCCTCTGTGAGGGCTATCGCAACGAGGATGCAGACATCCTCCTCTTCGTCCTCGGCTCCTCCTACCACACGGCGATGGAGGCGGTCGATATCCTGCGGAAAGACGGCATAAAAGCCGGCGTCATCACGCTCTATGTCCTGCGCCCTTTCCCCGCGGAGGCACTGTGTGACCTCTGCAAAAATGCAAAAACAATCGTTGTTGCAGACCGGCAGGACAGCTACGGCGCGGGCGGCGGAAATATGTCGCTGGAAATTAAAGCGGCTCTGCAGGGCTGTTCCTGCTCCGTCGGCAATTTCACGACCGCCCCAGTAAACCCTGCCGTCCCGGCGGATGGCTCCGGCGCAGCTATCCCCGACACCGAAGGCTCGATCTATACACATGCTACTGTGCCTTCTGCCCCGGCGGATGGCTCCGGTGCGGCTATCCCCGACACCGAAGGCTCGGTATATACGCACGACGCTACGCACGACGTCCCTGCGGATGGTTCCGGCGCGGCTATCCCCGACACGGATGGCTCTTTGTACACGCGCGCTGTCGGGCGCCCGCGCGTCATCTCCCGAATCTACGGTCTCGGAGGAAAAGACTTTTCCGTGGAGGACGCAATCGCCCTCCTGCGCGAGGGACTATCCGCCAACGCCTCGGAATTTGATTACTTTGGCGTTACAGCAGGCGGACCAACATCCACCAACTCAAACGCAGACTCCGCAGCCATGCAGCCACAATATTTCAAACCCCTCACACAGGAAGACACCGTCAAGGGCATCACCACCTGCGCCTTCGATGAAGAGACCGGGAAAATGATCGTGAAGGGCGGTCTGTTAAAGGAAACTACCGCCATGCCGATGCGCGTCGCCCCCGGCCACGGCGCCTGCCCGGGCTGTGGCATCCCGGTGAATGTGAACCTCATGCTAAAAGGTATCGAGGGAAATGTAGTGATTCTCTTCCAGACCGGATGCGGCATGGTTGTGACTACCGGATACCCCAAGACGGCATTCCGCATCCCTTATCTGCACAACCTCTTCCAGAACGGGGCCGCCACCTTAAGCGGCGTTGTGGAAGTATTTCACCAGAAGCAAAAGCGCGGGGAGTACCCCGAGGGCGAGATCACGTTTCTGATGGTCAGCGGGGACGGCGGTATGGACATCGGGATGGGCTCTGCGCTGGGGACGGCCCTGCGCGGTCACAAGCTGATTCTCTTTGAATATGACAATGGCGGCTATATGAATACCGGCTACCAGCTCTCCTACTCCACCCCGATGGGGGCGAAGAGCTCCACCTCCCACGGCGGAAGGGCACAGTACGGAAAAACCTTTTTCCACAAGGACACCCCCGAGCTGATGGCGGCGACCCACATCCCCTATGTCGCGACGGTCGCCGAATCCAATCCGACGGACTTCATAAGGAAAGCTGCAAAAGCTGCAGCCTACTCGAGGAAGTTTGGAACCGCCTACGTCAAGGCTCTCTCCGCCTGCCCACTCAACTGGAATGATAAGCCAAACCTGGAGAGAAGCGTCATTGGGGCCGCCGTAGACTGCTGCTATTTTCCGCTTTATGAGATTGAACGTGGAATTACAACACTCAATTATGACCCAAGAAAAAAAGAAAAGAAGATTTCGGTCAGCGAATGGTTCGGCATGATGGGAAGAACCAAACACCTGTTAAAAGACGAGTACCACCCCATCGTGGAGGAGATTCAGGCAGAGATCGACCGCCGTTTCACCAGACTGTGTGCGAGAGCCGAACACCCGCTGCTGTAGCCAGCTTTCCTATCCCAGCGGACATCAGGAGTCCGCAACAAAAAGTGCCGGAACAGTCTTTTTGGCAGATAAATAAAAATGGAGCTGCCGAAAAATGCAACTTTCATCTTCAGTTTCTGTCTGATGGAAACAAGGAACGCCCCGACGTAAACTTAATCTCGGCTAATTCTTGTTTCCACCGCGCAGAACTCACAGGTTGATTCAGCATTTTTCAGCAGCTCTATTTTTTGTTATTCATATAGCAGTTCACTTCTGCACTGCGCGATCTTATTGAGGATTCCGCCCTGGTTGTACCGCTGTACATCAATCCGAAGTACCAGCTTGGTCTCCCGCTCCTCCCCCAGTCTCATCCGGCCAGTCTCATCCGGCGTAAGCTCAGGTGCAACCATGGTCGCAGTGCACTCCATACTCCGGAGGATCTGCTCCGGATCCAACGTGTAGGTCACGACAATTTGCTCGTACCGGCTCTTCTCATACTGGTCCACTGACAGTGCAACATTGTACAACTCTTCCTCTGAAGCCCCTTCCCTTTGATACCGCTCATAGGATTCCCGCATGTGCGCATATCTTTTTTCATGCTGTTGCTGTAGATACTCCGGCGTGAAAACATAAGAAATCTTCTGGTCTCCATCCTCCTCCCACGTCCTCGTCTCAAGGATATCCTCCGCACGATACACAAGCGCTGTGAGACTCTCAAGATTTGGCACCCAGGTGCTCTCGCCCGCCTGCACTGCCCACTCTCCGCTCCAGTCCACATAATTGTAAACGCTCTGCCCGTCACAAAACTGTCTAAGGTAAAGTCTGGTCCCGTCCTCGTCCATAGTCTTGTATTCTCCGACCCAGCTTCCGGTGAGCATATCCGCCCAGACCTCCACAGAATCCTCCCCATAGCTATCATCCTTTGCGTAGGCATAGGAATATGCCATCTGTAGGTTGTCGACACGCTTGAGATTTCGCATGGCATCCTGGAGCATCGCCATCTCGCTTTGCTCCGTGTAGCCTCCCAGCACTGCTGCTACCGCCAGGAGTATTCCAAAAACAGTTATCGCCGCCGCCCGGACTTTTTTCTTTTCCATGGAGTACCCCCTATGCTCAGTTCATCAATCCCAACACCTCAAACGCCCTGTAAATTCCATCCTCCCCGATGGCCGTCGTCACCATATCCGCCCGTTTTTTAACATCGTCCCTGGCATTGCCCATCGCAACTCCAACGCCCGCGTATTCCATCATCTGCAAATCGTTTGGCCCATCTCCCACCGCGATACAGTTCTCTCGCCGGATCCCCACATGGTTTAAATACAGCTCCATCCCGGTTGCCTTGTTGATGCCGTTGATCCCAATCTCCCCGGAATACTCGTCCAGACCATCCAGACTAATCGCTACCACATCAAAATACGGCGCCATGTCCGCATGCACTTTCTCGACGGAAAACGGTGCGTTGTAGTAGATAATCTTCTCATTGCGCGCATTTTTCCACGGCTCCTGCGTCAGATGCATCCGCCCAATCAGGCGGTCCAAACGCTCCTGGCTCATGCCAAGCCCCTTATAGATCTCCACGATCCCTGCAAGGCTTCGCTCCGTCAGCACCACGCTGTCATTCGCCTGATAACAATATAAAATGCTGTTCTTCTCCAAATATTCATAACTGCTCTTTCGGTGCTCCTCGTCAATATAAGCGTGGTAAATCTCCTGCCCGTCCACCTCCACAAACGCGCCTGCACCTCCGACAATCCCGGAAAAACCAAGCGCTAAAAGCTCATCATAAATCTGAAAGCGGCTCCTCCCACTGCAGACAACCATTTTATGCCCCTTCTCTCGCGCCCGCTGTATCGCTTCCCTTGTGGACGCCGAAATCTTGCCCTCTGGCCATTTTGACAAAGACATAGCCGGGGTAGATCTTGCGCTGAACTTCTTTTTCGCC
>CAJLGN010000028.1 GCA_905206195.1 uncultured Roseburia sp. | reverse complement strand
CGGATCTGGAAGGCGATATGGAGGATCTGGTGGCGCTCAAGGGGAAGATGCAGGAGAGACAGAACAATGTCAACAGCCTCATTGGCACGACAAAGTCCAATATTGCGCAGGCGAGTGAGGATCTGGTGAATGCCCAGGCCAGCGTGGATGATATCTCCGAGCGCCTTCAGCAGATGCTCGAGTACGAGCGGCAGCTGGAAATTCAGAAAGCGAAGGAGGACGCGGCGCGCCTTGAGGCAATCAAGCAGCAAGAGCAGGAGGACACGTCCGGCGTCATCTACGTCCCGGCAGACAGCGATGCGTATCTTCTCGGGGCAATCATTCAGTGTGAGGCGGAGGGAGAGCCGTACGAGGGCAAACTGGCGGTGGGCAGTGTCGTGCTAAACCGCGTAAAGAGTTCCTACTTCCCGAATACGATCACCGGTGTCATCTATCAAAAAAATCAATTTTCACCGGTCGCGAGCGGCCGGCTCGCCTACCGCCTTCAGGCGGGCGTCAATGATTCCTGCCTGAAGGCGGCGCAGGAGGTGCTTGGCGGGAACATAACGTTAAGCAGCCTCTACTTTCGGACGAACAACGGAATCATCCAGGGAACCGTCATCGGACATCATGTATTTTATTGAGAGTGCAGCTGTGGGGGAAGCGGAAAATGCGCTTGCTGTACCAAAGGAGTGATTTTGTGTAATGTGCACAATAATCACTCCTTTTTTTGTGCTAAAGGGAAAAAAGAATGTTAAAAATTTAACAAAATATTTGCGGGATGCGGCGAATGCACGAGGAAAGGGAGAGTAGGATAAAAGTGCTAAGTTCTCAAAAAAGAACAGCACAGAAAGTTATTGCATTTAAAGGGGAAATATGGTAGCATAAAAAGGTATCAAAAAGCTAGTAAAAACGCTGATTGTAAAAAATAACCGAATAGGGAATTTGTAAAAAAATAGACATCGGCCGCGGAGCAGATCTTATTTTTTTGCAAAAGTTTGTTAAAAAATTAACAGCGATTTTCGGCAAATTTATTTTGGAGAAGGAGACGAGAAAATGGCAAACAAAGTAGTTTTAGCAGGCGCATGCCGTACTGCAATCGGTAAGATGGGCGGAGCCTTAAGCAACACTCCGGCGGCGGATTTGGGAGCGATTGTGATAAAGGAAGCGCTCAACAGAGCTGGCGTAAAACCTGAGCAGGTTGACGAAGTCCTCATGGGCTGCGTAATCCAGGCTGCCCAGGGACAGAACGTCGCACGCCAGGCTTCCATCAAAGCGGGCCTGCCAATTGAGGTTCCGGCAGTGACACTCAACGTGGTGTGCGGCTCCGGATTAAAGTGTGTGAATGAAGCGGCTGCTATGATTTTGGCAGGCCAGGCAGACATTATTGTTGCCGGCGGTATGGAGAATATGTCCATGGCTCCATACGCCATGACAAAAGCTCGTTTTGGATATCGCATGAACAATGCGACTATCATTGATACTATGGTAAATGACGCGCTGACCGATGCGTTCAACCACTATCACATGATGATCACGGCAGAGAATATCTGCGATAAGTACGGTCTGACCAGAGAGGAGCTGGACGAGTTTTCCGCAAGTAGCCAGCAGAAGTGCGAGAAGGCGATTGCCGAGGGAAGATTTAAGGATGAGATCGTTCCGGTTCCGATCAAAGTTAAAAAAGAAATCGTTGATTTCGTGACGGATGAAGGTCCGCGTGCGGGAACGACTGTGGAGTCCCTCGCGAAGTTAAAATGCTGCTCCGGCAAAGAGGGCGGCCTTGTCACCGCCGGCAATGCTTCCGGTATCAACGACGGCGCTGCAGCGATTGTCATCATGAGCGAGGAGAAGGCGAAAGAACTCGGCGTGACTCCGATGGCGACATGGGCTGGTGGAGCGCTCGGCGGAGTTGAGCCGGAGATCATGGGTATTGGACCTGTAGCTTCCACCAGAAAGACATTTGAGAAGACGGGACTCTCCATCGAGGACATCGATCTGATCGAGGCGAATGAGGCTTTCGCTGCGCAGTCGGTGGCAGTTGCAAAGGATCTTGGATTCGATATGTCCAAGGTAAATGTAAACGGCGGCGCGATCGCGCTGGGACACCCGGTGGGGGCTTCCGGATGCCGTATCCTTGTTACATTATTACATGAGATGCAGAAGAGAGATGCGAAGAGAGGACTCGCAACCCTGTGTATCGGCGGCGGTATGGGATGCTCTACCATCGTTGAGAGACCTTAATCAAAAGCGCAGGTATGTCAAATGAACAGATTGCCTGTATGCATGGCAATCTGTTCATTTGGTAAATATTGGTGTGTATTAGGAAGGCGGAATCTGAAAGCTGGATGTTCGCTTTCACAATATAATAATTTTTAGGAGGAACTGACATGAAAGTTGGAGTTATCGGAGCTGGAACCATGGGCGCAGGAATCGCACAGGCATTTGCGCAGACGGAAGGCTATGAGGTCTACTTATGTGACATCAATGAGGAGTTCGCTGCCAATGGCAAGAGCAGAATCGCAAAAGGTTTTGCAAAGAGAGTGGAGAAAGGAAAGATGGCACAGGCTGACGCGGATGCGATTCTTGCTAAGATTACAACTGGCGTGAAAGATATCTGTAAGGATGCAGACCTGGTAATCGAGGCAGCTCTCGAGGTTATGGACGTTAAGAAGCAGACTTTCAAGGAGCTTCAGGAGATCGTTCCATCCACTTGTGTATTCGCAACAAACACCTCCTCACTCTCCATCACAGAGATCGGTGCAGGGCTTGACAGACCGGTGATCGGTATGCACTTCTTTAACCCGGCACCTGTGATGAAGCTGATTGAAGTTATTCAGGGAGAGAATACGCCGGATGAGATAAAGGATAAGATCGTTGCAATCTCCAAAGAGATCGGAAAGACTCCGGTGGAGGTGAACGAGGCGGCAGGTTTTGTCGTAAACAGAATCCTGATTCCGATGATCAATGAGGGCGTTGGCATTTATGCGGACGGCGTTGCTTCCGTAGAGGGCATCGACACAGCGATGAAGCTGGGAGCGAACCATCCGATGGGGCCGTTGGAGCTGGGCGATCTGGTTGGTCTTGATATCTGCCTTGCAATCATGAATGTACTGTACGATGAGACAGGCGATCCGAAGTACCGCCCGCATCCGCTTCTCAAGAAAATGGTGCGTGCAGGCAAGCTGGGCCGCAAGACAGGAAAAGGATTCTACGATTACAGCAAATAGTCGTGAAGGTGCAACACGCACGGGAGATGGGATACATCTCGAGTCAATCCGCGATAGAAATGCAAAACAAATTTAGGAAAAAAGGAAGGAAGAAGAATCATGGATTTCTCTTTAGATAAAAAGCATGAAATGGCGCGCTCTCTGTTCAGAGAATTCGCTGAAAATGAAGTAAAACCTTTGGCGCAGGAAGTGGACGAGACAGAAGCGTTCCCGGCGGAAACCGTCGAGAAGATGCAGAAATTAGGATTTATGGGAATCCCGGTGCCGAAGGAGTACGGCGGACAGGGATGTGATCCTCTTACATATGTGATGTGCGTGGAGGAATTGTCAAAGGTTTGCGCGACTACAGGTGTTATCGTGTCCGCACACACCTCCCTTTGCATCGATCCGATTATGACTTACGGCACGGAGGAGCAGAAGAAGAAATATGTCGTTCCGCTCGCTAGAGGTGAGAAGCTGGGCGCGTTTGGTCTGACTGAGCCGGGGCCGGTACAGATGCGCAGGGATGTCAGACTAAGGCTGTGCTGGACGGTGAAGAGTGGGTGCTCAATGGTTCCAAATGTTTTATCACAAACGGTAAGATCGCAGACGTCTACATCGTGATCGCGGTCACCGGCGTGACGGAGGATAAGAGGGGTAGAAAGAAAAAGAACTTCTCCGCATTTATCGTGGATAAGGAAGCTCCGGGCTTCTCCTTTGGAGCAAAGGAGAAGAAGATGGGTATCCGGGGTTCAGCTACCTACGAGCTGATCTTCGAGGATTGCCGGATTCCGAAAGACAATCTGCTTGGACAGCAGGGAAAAGGATTCCACATCGCAATGCATACGCTGGACGGCGGACGTATCGGTATCGCAGCGCAGGCTCTCGGCATCGCAGAGGGGGCGCTGGAGAGAGTGATCGCTTACACCAAGGAGAGAAAGCAGTTCGGACGCAGTATCGCGCAGCAGCAGAATACACAGTTCAAGCTGGCTGACATGGCAACAAGAGTGGAAGCCGCACAGCTTTTGGTATACAAAGCGGCTGTGGCAAAGGCTACACAGAGATCTTATTCTGTTGAGGCTGCAAAGGCGAAATTGTTCGCGGCAGAGACGGCGATGGCTGTCACCACTGAGGTTGTTCAGCTGTTTGGCGGATACGGATACATCAGAGAGTACGATGTGGAGCGCATGATGCGTGACGCGAAGATCACAGAGATTTACGAGGGAACAAGCGAAGTTCAGAGAATGGTTATCGCAGGATCTTTACTTAAGTAGTCGATAAAAATAAAATTATAAGGAGTGACAATACCGTGAAGATAGTTGTATGTATGAAACAGGTGCCTGATACCAAAGGCGGCGTTAAATTTAACCCGGACGGTACATTAGACAGAAGCGCGATGCTTTCCATCATGAACCCGGATGACAAGGCAGGCCTTGAGGCGGCGCTTAGAATAAAGGAACAGTGCGGAGCGGAGGTTACAGCGATTACCATGGGTCTTCCGAAAGCGGATGAGATTCTTCGTGAGGCTATGGCGATGGGAGCTGACAAGGGAATTCTCATCACAGACAGAGTGCTGGGTGGAGCAGATACCTGGGCGACTTCAGTCACCATTGCGGGTGCGCTCAGAAACCTTGATTATGACCTGATCATCGCAGGGCGTCAGGCCATCGACGGGGATACCGCGCAGGTTGGACCGCAGATTGCAGAGCATCTGCAGCTTCCGGTGATTTCTTATACACAGGATATCAAGATTGACGGAGATTCCGTCATTGTTCAGCGCCAGTATGAGGACAGATATCATGAGTTGAAGGTGAAGATGCCGTGTCTGGTCACAGCGCTTTCAGAGCTGAATGAACCGCGTTACATGACACCGGGCGGAATTTTTGATGCATTTGAGAAAGAAGTGACAGTATGGGGCAGAGCAGATCTTAAGGATGTGGATGATTCTGACCTTGGTTTGAAGGGATCGCCGACCAAGATTGCAAAGGCGTCTGACAAAGTCCGCAAGGGTGCTGGAGAGAAGGTTGTTCTCGAGGCAGACGAAGCGGTTGCTTACTTAATCGGTAAATTCAAAGAGAAACACGTTATCTAATAAAAATAAGGAAAAGTGGTGAATAAAATGGGTTTAGAAGAATTTAAAGGGGTAATGGTCTTTGCACAGCAGGTTGATAACACATTAGACGGTGTTGCATTCGAGTTACTTGGAAAGGGAAAAGACCTGGCAAATGACTTAAATACAGAAGTGACCGCAGTGCTGATCGGTTCCGGAATCAAAGGTCTTGCAGATCAACTGGCTGAGTACGGCGCTGACAGAGTAATCGTTGTTGACAATCCGGAGTTGAAGGAGTACAGAACAGAGCCGTATGCGCATGCTCTGGCAACTGTGATCAACGAATACAAGCCAGAAATCGTGTTGGTTGGCGCAACGGCAATCGGTCGTGACCTTGCACCCACCGTTTCCGCTCGTGTAAAAACTGGTCTTACAGCTGACTGTACGGTACTTGAAATTGGCGACTACCCGCTGAAGGCTGCACCGGGACAGGAACAGTTGCACAATCAGCTGTTGATGACACGTCCGGCATTCGGCGGCAACACCATCGCTACAATCGCCTGTCCGGATCACCGCCCGCAGATTGCTACGGTGCGCGCGGGTGTTATGCAGAAGATTGCTCCGATCATAGGTGCAAAAGCAAATGTGGTAGAGGTTGATCCTGGATTCACACCGAACAACCGTTATGTTGAGATTTTGAACATTGTGAAAGCGGTTAAAAATACTGCAAATATTATGGATGCTCAGATTCTGGTATCTGGTGGACGCGGAGTTGGCTCTAAAGAGAGCTTCAAGCTTCTTGAGGATCTGGCGGAGGTGCTCGGTGGTACGGTGAGCTGCTCGCGTGCAGTGGTGGAGAATGGATGGCTTCCGGTAGACTTACAGGTAGGACAGACCGGTAAGACTGTTCGTCCGCAGATCTACTTTGCGATCGGTATCTCCGGTGCGATCCAGCATGTTGCTGGTATGGAAGAGTCTGATCTCATCGTTGCCATCAATAAGGATGAGGATGCTCCGATCTTTGATGTTGCTGATTTTGGTCTGGTTGGTGATCTGAATAAGATCGTTCCGGCACTGACAGCGGCATTGAAGACAGAGTTGGGCAAATAAAAGAATAAGCTGGAAATCGGGCGAGGGCTGTCGCAAAATGCTGAATCAACCCGCAATTTATGTTCGGTTTCAACAAGAATTAGCAGAGGCTAAGCTTACTTCGAGGCACTTCTTGTTGAAACCGGGCAGAGTTGAGGGTGAAAGTTGCATTTTGCGGCAGCCTCGTTTTTATAGGATTGAAGGATGAAGAATAAAATGTTATTTACAAAACAGGATTTGAGGAAGCTTATTATACCGTTGATTTTGGAGCAGGCGCTGGCAATCACTGTGGGGATGGCAGACACAATGATGATCTCATCGGTTGGGGAGGCAGCTGTCTCTGGTGTCTCGCTGGTCGATATGTTTATTAATTTGATTATCAGCGTGCTCGCAGCACTCTCGACCGGAGGAGCTGTGGTGACCTCACAGTATATTGGAGCTGGAAAAAAAGATGAGGCTTGCAGTTCTGCAAAGCAGCTCATCTATACAGCGGGAATCGTCACGATAGTGATCAGTGCCTTGGTGGTTTTGTTTCACCGTCAGATTTTGCAGCTATTTTTCGGCGGGATGGAGGATGCAGTCATGGAGAACGCGATCATTTATCTGCTTATATCGACATTCTCCTTTCCTTTGCTGGCGGTGTACAATTCGTGTGCGGCGTTGTTCCGATCCATGGGAAATGCACAGATTACACTGCGGGTGTCAATACTTATGAACATCATCAATGTTGCGGGGAATGCGGTCTGTATCTACGGGTTGCATATGGGGGTGGCAGGCGTTGCAATTCCATCCCTCATATCCCGCGGCGTGGCGGGGACAGTGCTCTATGTGTTGCTTGGCAGTCCCCAAAATATGATTTATCTGCCGAGGGGGCGCTTTCGCTTTGAGTGGGATGTGGTGAAGAGAATTCTCTTTATCGGAATCCCAAGCGGTATCGAGAACGGCATTTTCCAGCTCGGACGTGTATTGGTAGTCAGTATCATTGCGGGATTTGGCACGGTGCAGATCGCGGCGAACGGTGTAGCCAACAGCCTCGATACACTGGGCTGCATCGTAGGGCAGGGGGTGAGCCTCGCCATGATCTCTGTGATTGGGCGCTGCGTGGGGGCCAGAGATGAGGGGCA
Source organism: uncultured Roseburia sp. (assembly GCA_905206195.1). GTDB lineage: Bacteria > Bacillota > Clostridia > Lachnospirales > Lachnospiraceae > Roseburia. The sequence goes on along the minus strand of CAJLGN010000028.1, from coordinate 2,061 downwards.
AGTGCGCTATTACACAAAAAAATTGTTGGGATTGGCCTACTTTTTTACAGCGATCGTCAACAGTATCATTTTGTTGTCCCTTCCTTGGATTCTCTCTTTCTATGGTCTGGGAGAGAAGACAACGCGGCTGGCCTATATCCTCGTCATGATTCACAACGGGATAGGAATCTTTCTTTGGTCAGCATCCTTTGTTCTGCCTAATATGCTGCGGGCTTGCAATGACGTGAGATACACGATGATTGTCTCCATTTTTTCGATGGTTGTCTTTCGAATTGGCTTTAGCTACATCATTGGAGTGAACATGGGAATGATGGCAATTGGTGTATGGATCGCAATGATATTGGACTGGATTTTTCGTGTGATCTGTTTTGTTTGGCGTTATTTCAGTGGAAAATGGAGGATGGCCTGCCGCTTGTAAGCCTTGGAGCAGGTACCAAAGTGTGGCATAGATTGTATTGGAGAATGTTTTATTGAAAATTATTGACATTATATATCAATTGATATATAATACTAATAGCTAGATAAGGAGAGAGCTATGGATGGGCACAGACAGACTTTGCAGCAGGAAATTGTTTTCCAGGAAGTTTTGAAGCTACAGGGGCATGCCACTGCCGATATGATTTATGAAAAAATCCATGCATTACATCCGTCCATTTCAAAGGCGACTGTCTACAGGAATCTAAAGAAACTAGAGGGGCAGGGAAAAATCATGCGGATTGATGCATCGGGGCGGGCAGATTATTTTGAGGTGAGGAAGAAGGAGCATTACCATATCAAATGCGTCAACTGCGGCAGACTTTTTGATGCCTTGTTCCCCTACATGCCACAGCTTCTCGAGAAAGCGCGTGAGACGGAAGTGGGGTTTAGACTTTTAGATTATACGCTTTTGTTGGAGGGGATTTGCCCGGACTGTAGCGAAGAAAAGAAAATAAAAGGAAAAATAGGAGGAGAGATCAATGAGTAAGTATGCAGGAACACAGACAGAAAAGAACTTGAAGGCTGCTTTTGCAGGGGAGTCGGAGGCGAGAAATAAGTACACATATTTTGCTTCCAGAGCGAAGAAAGACGGTTACGAGCAGATCGCAGCCCTGTTTCTCAAGACGGCTGATAACGAGAAGGAGCATGCAAAGCTCTGGTTTAAGGAGCTGAATGGCATTGGAGACACAGCGGCAAATCTCATCTCTGCGGCGGAGGGAGAGAATTACGAGTGGACAGATATGTATGACGGCTTTGCGAAGACTGCAGAGGAGGAGGGATTCCAGGAGTTGGCGGCAAAATTCCGCCTTGTGGCCGCAATTGAAAAGCACCATGAGGAGCGTTATCGGGCTCTTTTGAAGAATGTTGAATTGGCAGAAGTCTTTGCAAAGAGTGAAGTTAAGGTATGGGAATGCCGGAACTGTGGACATATTGTAGTTGGGATGCAGGCGCCGGAGGTTTGCCCGACCTGCGCGCATCCGCAGAGTTACTTTGAGATCCACGCTGAGAATTACTAAATATGACAGCAAAATTGGGGGATGTTAAAATGGATCAAAAAACAATGTTTAAATTGACTTACGGGCTTTTTGTCCTGACGGCGCGCGCGGATGGCAGGGACAGTGGCTGTATCATTAATACGGCGGGGCAGGTCACGGATACGCCGAATAGAATCAGTGTGACAGTCAACAAAGCGAACTTCACACATGACCTGGTTCGAGACTCGGGCAGATTCAATATCTCTATTTTAAGCGAAGCAGCAAATTTTGAGATTTTTAAAAGGTTCGGATTCCAATCTGGAAGAACAGTGGATAAGTTTGCGGGATACGATGCCTGCAAGCGCAGTGCAAACGGCATTTTTTATGTGATTGAGGGGACAAACGGATACATCAGTGCAACTGTGGAGCAGATGATTGACCTGGGAAGCCATACGATGTTTATCGCTTCAGTCGAGGATATGGAGGTACTGTCGGAGGTGCCATCCACCACCTATACTTACTATCAGTCGCACATCAAACCGGCGCCGGAAAAGCCGAAGACAGATGGGAAGATTGTGTGGCGCTGTACCATTTGTGGATACATCTATGA
>CAJLGN010000027.1 GCA_905206195.1 uncultured Roseburia sp. | reverse complement strand
GGAGGACGGCGTAACCAGAGGCGGCTCACCCAAATCCTTGCGCACGCGCGGAACCTCCGCGAGTACTTCCTCGTATTTATCTTCCTTGCCCTGCTCCTTCAGCTGTGAGATCAAGTTCGATAACATACCGCCCGGCACCTGATACAACAGCGTCTTGATATTCACGCCCAGCACTTTTGGGTTCATCAGACCGCTCTCCAATGCTTCCTCGCGCATCGGACGGAAGTAATCTGCAATCTCAGCCAGCTTATTCTGGTCAAGACCCGTATCAAATTCACTACCCTTAAACGCCTCGACCATAACTTCCGTCGCCGGCTGAGAGGTTCCAAGCGCGAACGGAGACATGGCAGTATCAATGATATCGCATCCTGCCTCCACCGCTTTCATGTAGGTCATGGAAGCGACACCGGAGGTGTAATGCGTGTGAAGCTCCAGCGGAATTCCGGTCGCGCCTTTGATTGCACGAACCAACTCGTCTGCCTTCTGCGGGACAAGAAGTCCCGCCATATCCTTGATACAGATGGAATCCGCCCCCATCTCCTCGATCTTCTTTGCCATCTCGATCCAATACTCCAAAGTGTAAGCATCACCCAGGGTGTAAGACAGCGCAACCTGCGCGTGACCGTTCTCCTTATTGCAGGCGGTAACCGCTGTCTGCAAGTTGCGCAGATCATTTAAACAGTCAAAGATGCGGATGATGTCAATACCGTTTGCGATGGACTTCTGTACGAAATACTCCACCACATCATCGGCATACGGACGGTATCCGAGAATGTTTTGCCCTCGGAACAGCATCTGTAACTGGGTGTTTTTGAAGCCGTCTTTTAATTTGCGGAGACGCTCCCATGGATCTTCCTTCAGGAAACGGAGGGAAGCGTCGAACGTTGCACCGCCCCAGCACTCAACCGCATGATATCCAACCTGATCCATTTTCTCAACAATCGGAAGCATCTGATCCGTCGTCATTCTTGTTGCGATCAGAGACTGATGCGCGTCTCGCAAAATCGTCTCTGTTATTTTTAAAGGTTTTTTAACAACTTCTGACATTTTGTCCTCCTTAAATCAACGGATATTTGTAATCCGCTTCGCTATCTCACTAAATTCCGAAGATTGCCATAAATACTCCGGCCGCCACCGCAGTACCGATCACACCTGCAACATTCGGTCCCATTGCGTGCATGAGTAAAAAGTTCGTGGGATCTTCCTCAGCCCCAACCTTCTGGGACACACGCGCTGCCATCGGAACGGCAGACACACCGGCAGAACCAATCAGAGGATTGATCTTTCCCTTTGTCACCCAGCACAGCAGTTTTCCAAACAAAACTCCGGCCGCGGTCCCGAACATAAATGCGACAAGACCGAGAATTACGATTTTGATTGTCGTCCAATTTAAGAAAGCCTCAGCGCTTGTGGATGCACCCACCGACGTTCCCAGCAAAATCACGACGATGTACATCAGCGCATTGGACGCTGTGTCTGTCAGTTGGCGAACCACGCCGGACTCACGGAATAAATTGCCGAGCATCAGCATACCGACCAGCGGCGCCGTTGTCGGGAGGATCGTACACACCACAATCGTCACGACGATCGGGAAAAGAATTCTCTCGAGCTTTGAGATTGGCCGCAAATTCTCCATCTTGATTGCGCGCTCCTGCTTGGTCGTAAAAAGCTTCATAATCGGCGGCTGGATAATCGGCACCAACGCCATATACGAGTATGCTGCCACTGCGATCGGCCCCATCAGACCGGACTGTCCCAGTTTTCCCGCAAGGAAAATGGAGGTTGGTCCGTCAGCTCCGCCGATGATGGACACTGCGGCGGCAGACTTGTCGTTGAATCCCATCAGGATCGCGAGGAAATATGCGCCGAAAATACCAAACTGTGCAGCAGCTCCCAAAAGAAAACTCATCGGATTGGCAATCAACGGTCCAAAGTCAGTCATCGCCCCGACTCCGAGGAATATCAGAGAAGGAAGGATCGACCATTCATCTAAAATGTAAAAATACTGTAATAAGCCACCAACCCCATTGCTCATCTGCTCCGGTCTTGCAAAAATATCTGGATAGATATTTACAAGCAGCATACCAAATGCAATCGGAACGAGCAGCAATGGCTCAAACCCCTTTGCAATCGCCAGATACAGGAAAACACATGCAACGACGATCATCACATAATTTCCCCATGTCAGGTTGAAGAAGGCGGTCTGTTGCAGGAGGTTGCCCATTGTCTCCATAAAATAGCTCATTGTCTTCCTCCTAAATTAGTTTAATGTTGCAAGTAATGCGCCCGCTTCTACCATATCTCCAACACTCACATTGATGCTTGCCACAGTTCCGTCCTCTGTCGCGACAACCGGAGTCTCCATCTTCATGATCTCAAGAATTAAAATTGTGTCTCCCTTCTTCACCGGAGTTCCCACGGAAGATTCGATCTTAAATACTTTTCCGGCCGCTCCCGCCTCAATCTTGACACTGCCTGCCGCCACAGTCGCCGGTTTTGCCGCCGGCGCTGCCGGTGCAGCTGCCGCTGCCGCGCGTCTTGGCGCCGCTGCCGGTGCGCTGACTGCGCCAGTCTCCTCAACGGTCACATCATAAACAGTTCCATTTACGGTAATTGTATAGCTTTTCATTCATTTTTCCTCCTGGACAAATTATATTTTATATAGTTCTAAGAACCTGAAAGCTCGCCCTGCAAACTTCCAAACCCAATGCATCCAACGACGCGCTTTATCTCCGATGAATGGAGCGCACGACAAACGAGTCTGCGGAAGATCCAGTACTCGCGGCAATCGCCGCGGAAATGACTGCGACAAGTTCCAGATTGTCCGTCAATTGCTGTTTTTCCCTCGAACCAATCTGGTCGACAACCGTCTTCTTCACTCCTTCTTCCCTCTTTTTGTGGACAGATGATTTCCCCTGGAAATAGGAGATAAACCGGAAGCTGTAGATAATTAAGCTGATTAAGATCAACACCACAAATACGGTTCCCATGCCCATCAGCGTATTGAGCGCCGCCTTGGTCATCTTCTCACCCATAGTGTACACTTTGTCCACAGATGCGTCTGCAAGCTCCGGTGTTTTCAGCTCGTAATTGTATTTGTATACATACGAAATGATCACTTCCCTGCCCGAAAACTTTACAATCTGATCCACTGTGATGGTGTCATGTGTCTTTGCAATCCGAAACTCTCCCAGCCCCTGGTAGTCCTCCAGTCCTTCCGTCGCCGTAAACCAGGTTTCCACGAGCCGAATCGTCTTTTCGTCACCTGAAGCCTGGATGTACGCAGCGGTCTCCTCAGTGAGGCTGCGCAGTGCGGACACCTGCTGTTGTGTGCCGCTCTCCAGCTCGTCGTAGGTGCTTCCAAAATAATCAACGCTCCTCGGATCCTCCCCGCACGCTGCCAGTCCCAGAACCATAAAGCAAAGACAAAGTATAAGAGATAATTTTTTCTTCATAAAACTTCACCTTTCTATTTTGTTCCGTGTTTTTTTTCCGGTGTGCCTACGCACTTCGTGTACAACAGCTCAAATGCATTGACAAGATATTTTCTCGAGTCCGCAGGATTGACGATCAGGTCGACATATCCCCTTCTCGCAGCTGTCATCACATCGCCCTGCAGTGCATCGTACGCCTTCGCCTTCTCCGCGAGCTCCTCCGCAGAAGCATCGGCATACATGATCTTCGCCGCCATTCCAGCCTCCATCATTCCGACCTTTGCCTCCGGCCATGCGTACACAAAATCAGCGCCGATCGACTTGGAGTTCATCGCCACATAAGCGCTGCCGTAAGCCTCTCCAGTAATCAGATTCACCTTCGGGCATGTCGCATCCGCAAAAGCTGCCGTCATGTGCGCAAGTGCTTTTGCAAGCCTCCGCTCGGAACACTTGCTGGCCTGAAAACCACCCACGTTCGTCAGTGTTAGAAGCGGTATGTCAAATGCGTCGCAGAAAGAAACGAACTCAGCCGCCTTATTGCATCCGTTCGGGGAGAGAACACTCTCGAACTCCTCTGCCTTCTTGCCCTCCGCGTCGTAAACCTCGGAGCAGTTTGCAACCGCGCCGACTGTCATCCCGTTCATCTTGATAAAGCCCGTCACCATCTCGCGCGCGTAGCCCGCCTTGGTCTCAAAGAATGCATGTCCGTCCGAGATCTCTGCCAGGAGATATCTCGGATCGCCCTTCATGGCATGCATACTCTCACACGCACGGTTTAAATCATCCTCGCACTCGCAGGTATACACGTCACTCTCATTATTCAGAGGGAGTATGCTCACCAGCTCGCGGATGTCCGCAAGAATCTCATCTTCCGTGCCGGTCGCATCGATGCAGCCGTTCTCTTGAGCGGCAAACACAGCCGAGGAGGTATCACATTTGTCGATGCGGTTGCCCTCGATCGCATTCGGGGAATTCATGAACATTTTTCCCTTGGACTCTTCTATGAAAGCAAAATCACAGAGCGCAGGGACAACGGCAAGACCGCCGCCGCAGCTTCCAAACACAGCTGCAATCTGCGGGATGACACCGGAGGCCTGCACTTCTTTCGCATAAATCTGCCCAAAACCGTCAAGCGCATCCACAGACTCCTGCAGACGCATACCCGCACAGTCAATAAACCCGATCACCGGCGCTCCCATCTTCATCGCCATATCGTAGACAGACGCAATCTTCTTCGCGTGCATCTCACCGATGGTCCCGTTTAACACGGAGGCATCCTGGCTGTAAATAAACACGAGGTTGCCGTCCACCAGTCCATGACCTGTGATGACACCGTCCGAAGGTGTGTCCGTTGACGCAAGATTAAAATCTGTGCTTCTCGCGGTTACGAGAGAACCGATCTCGATGAAACTGCTCTCATCGACGAGCCTGAGGATGCGCTGCATAGCCAGGCTGACATTACTACTATTCATTCTTTTTGCCCTCCATCTATAAAGTTGTTCGCCATATTGCTACGGCTTCACAGTGAATGATGTAAAATCTTCGCATTGTTGCATAAAAAATCAACAAATTGCGCTATGTTAAATTATAGTTGCTTTTCCATATTATTTCAAGTGAATTGTTAATTTCTTCACATTTTTATGGAACACTGTCCACTACGTCAGCCACAACCGTTCAAGGACTCTCCCAAAGCACCATGGAAAATCGATTTTTTCCACGGAGTCACCCGCCGTGACCTTACATTCCCATAGCACCTCATCCCCCAGAGTATATGTGATCCTGCCGATGTAAGCGTCTTTTTCTACCGGAGCGTAGAGCTTATTCGCAAGTTCATATTTTAACTGTATCTCCTCACCCTCCGCCAATAGAAGCTCCTCGTCTGGCTCCTCCGTGACCACCATATCGACAAAGGCTCCCTCCCCGATATCCTTCCCCTGACCTCCGATGACCTTGACCGGCGTGAGCTTCGAAGCGTCGGGCTTTAACTCTTTTAAATTCTTTTTCCAAAAATTCTCAAGCCCGTAGTTCATCAGCCTTCTGGTATCCGACCACTTGTAGGTCTTGTTGTTCGGCCACCCGCACGCGAGAAGCGCCACGATATACGTCTTGCCCTCCCGCTCCAGAGCCCCCACATAACAGTATCCCGCCGTCCCTGTAAATCCGGTCTTTCCAGAGAGCGCTCCCTCCATCATCTGCAAAAATGCATTGTGATTGTAGCAGCTGTAGGAGGCGCCTCCCCCCACGTCTGAAAAAGAATACTGCGCAGTCCGCGTGATCTCCAAAAACGCTGCCGCCTGCGCAGACCTCTTAATGCAATAGCGCATGATCTTGGCCAGATCCGAGGCTGTCGTGTGGTGAAATCCTCCGTCGTCCTTGGCATCCAGCCCGTTAGGAGTGATAAAATAAGTGTCCTCGCATCCAATCTCTCTCGCCTTGCGGTTCATGATATCTGCAAATCCCTGGGTATTTCCCGAGATAAATTCCGCGATCACCACCGCGCAGTCATTGTAGGACTCCAGCATCAGACCGTAGAGCAGATCCCGCAGATAAAAAGTCTGTCCCTGGCGCATCCCCAAATGTACTTTGGGCTGTGCAGCGGCATTGGCCGACACCGTCACCTGGCTCTCCAGGTCACAGCGCTCCAGCGCCAGGATGCAAGTCAAAATTTTTGTTGTACTGGCGTTCGCCATCGCTTCGTGCCCGTCTTTTTCATAGAGCACACGCCCCGAGTCTCCGTCCATAAGCACAGCGGAGCGCGCGTAGATCTCAGCCTCCTTCGGCGGATTGCCCGCCAGCGCCTCCATATTTGCCTGCAACAAAAATACGATACCAAGAACAAGAGAAAGGATTCGTCTATACATAGTGCTCCCAAAAAGTCATTTCACAGATTTATATGCACAGGACGCTTCCCCTATGCCGGATGGATTTTGCGCAAAGCAAAGTGTGCCAGCAGCGCTGCCTGCGGCAATTGTTCCGCGAGCCGCACCTCTTATCGCCAGCTTCTTTTCCTACATAGCAAAAAAGCTGGACATCAAATGTCCAGCTTCATATGCATCTCGGCCTCCGCCTCCTGCTTAAACTCCTCCACCTGCACCGGGTTTAGCACCGGCAGCTCATCGATGGACTGCACGCCAAAACTCCGCAAAAACTCTTCTGTCGTGCCAAACAAAAGTGGTCTTCCCGGCGCATCCAGCCTCCCAAGTTCGCAGACAAGATTGTACTCCACGAGCTTGTTCACTGCATGATCGCAGGACACCCCGCGGATCTTTTCGATCTCAACCTTTGTGATCGGCTGCTTGTAAGCAATGATGGAGAGTGTCTCCAGCAGGACATCCGTCAGCACATGGCGCTTGGGCTGCTTTGCAACCTTGATCAGATATTCATACATCTCACTCTTCGTACACATCTGATAGGCTCCGTCCAGCTCAATGATCCGCACGCCGGCGGATGCATCCTCATAATGATCCATCATGCCGTCAATGACCTCCTTGGTCTGCTTCTTGTCCAGCTCCAAAGCCGCAGCGATCTTTTCCAGTTCCACAGACTCTCCCATGGTAAAAAGGATTGCCTCGACAATCGCCTCATATCTCTTCTCTTCCATAAACACTCCATTTTCCGGCGTTTTGGAGAAATCCACGCCTGTTTCCGTCAGGCAACGATCTTCGACTCAATCTGGATGTCGTCAAACGTACACTCCTGCGAAATAAAAATCTTTCCGACCTTCATCAGCTCTAAAACTGCGAGGAAAGTCACGATGACCTCCATTTTTCCCGCCTGTGCCTCCAGCAGATTCCGAAAGCGAAACCGGCTGTGGGTGACACAATAATTCTCAAGATACGCCATCTTCTCTGAGAGGGAGACTTCCTCTTTCTCGATCTTGCCGAATTTGGAGCGAACCGGGTCAATCTTGTCCACCTGTTTTTTCATAATGGACTTAAAAATCTCGTTCAACTTTGCGAGCGTGACATCGGAAATCAGTTCGGTGAGATCCACAGGCTCCTCGTAGCCCGCCACCTCCTCCGGGATCGTCGGCTCCTTAAAAAGGACGCGCTCGGCATCCATCTGGCGGTCGCGCAGCTCATACGCCATGCATTTGTACATCTTGTACTCGAGCAGCTGTTGTACCAGCTCTGCCCGCGGGTCCTCCTCCGTCTCCTCCTCCGTCTCCTTGGCTGGCAGAAGCATCCGGGACTTAATGTCGATCAGAGTCGCAGCCATCACCAAAAACTCGCTGACAATATTTAAATCCTGGCGCTTCATCTCCGCTATGTACTCCATATATTGGTTCGTGATCTCCACAATCGGGATATCATAGATATTTACTTTATTCTTCTCCAACAGGTGCAAGAGCAGATCCAAAGGCCCCTCAAACACCTGCAGCTTAATCGTCATATCCATCCTGTTTCCTCACAAAAAATCCTGCCCCAAGGGTCTTCCTATCACAGGAAAAATCCCTGTTCTCGCATTTGACAGCGGCAAATGCCTGCCTTTTGGCACAAAAAATTGGGCGGTGTTCTGCTCTCCGACATCACCGCTCCGCTCAAAAATCCTTTGACTCACTCATTTTACATTGCTTTCCAAGAAAATTCAAGAGGAAATTGCCATACATAAAGTACAGGCATTCCCGCTACAATATAGGGATAAGAAGATCCGGTGCGCCGGTTTTCATTTTCTGTAGGAGGAATTTTCTTGAAACTTTTTGTTTCGCTTCTCTTAAGCCTAAATCTTGCTCTCTCCGGCTCAGTTCAGACAGCAGCTCTCGCCTCGCCGCTGCGCGCGGAGGCAGAGGCCGCCGGGGCGGCTTTGGAAGTCTCAGCCCCCAGCGTCATTCTTATGGAGTCTTCCACCGGAACAGTTCTCTACGAAAAAAATTCGCACGAGATATTGCGCCCCGCAAGCATCACCAAAATCATGACTCTGATTCTCATCTTTGATGCCCTCGCAAATCACCAGATCGCACTCTCCGACACCGTGACGGTCTCCGAGTACGCGGCCAGCATGGGAGGCTCCCAGGTCTTTTTGGAGCCGGGTGAGACGCAGACAGTTGAGACAATGATCAAATGCATCAGCGTCGCCAGCGCCAATGATGCCTGCGTCGCAATGGCGGAGCATCTGTGTGGCTCCGAGACAGAATTTGTCCGCAGGATGAACGAGCGCGCCAAAGGACTTGGCATGAACGACACCACCTTCGCAAACTGCTGTGGCCTGGATGTGGACGGTCACATGACGAGTGCGAATGACGTCGCGCTCATGTCGCGCGAGCTGATCACAAGATACCCGCAGATCCATGACTACTGTACCATCTGGATGGAAAATATCACCCACACTACCGCCAAGGGAACCAGCGAGTTTGGACTGACCAACACCAACAAGCTCATCCGCCAGTATGAATACGCCACCGGCCTAAAGACTGGCTCCACCAGTCTCGCAAAATACTGTGTCTCCGCCACCGCAAAAAAAGACGGCATGGAGTTGATCGCGGTCGTCATGGCCGCCCCCGATTACAAAGTCCGCTTTTCGGACGCGGCGACACTATTAAATTATGGTTTTGGAAAATGCAGAATTTACGCGGATGCCAACGACGACAAACTCGCATCGCTGGACGTGGAAAAAGGGACACTCGAATTTATCAATTTAAAATACGAGTCCCCCTTCCAGTATGTCTCGACCGACGGAACAGATCTCTCCGGCGTAAAAAAGACGCTCGATCTGCCCAACTCCGTGAAAGCGCCGATCAAAAAGGACGGTGTGGCAGGCCGGGCAGTCTACTCGATCGACGGGAAAGAAATCGGCCATGTGAATATTCTCTACACCGAAACTGTCGCAGCTGCAACCTACCGGGACTATTTCTTGAAGGCGATGCGGTTTTTCATGACCTGACTTATGATTTGATGCGACTTCAAAAAAGTTCACGTTGCCACCTGTATACCGAGAACAAAAATAAGCCGAGATTAAGTCCACGTCGGGACGTTTCTTATTCCAATGATACGGACAATTTAAGGAATGGCTTCTTGTCCCTCTCAGAAAATGCCAGCCTCTCATGCACCCCGCTCTGAGCGTGCCCTACTTGTGGAACATGGACCAGTAGCCTTGCACAAAGATGAACAGCACGATAAACGGCAGGATGTAGGAGACGTAGATTCTTCCCCATGCGGGAAATTTTACGGGG
>CAJLGN010000026.1 GCA_905206195.1 uncultured Roseburia sp. | reverse complement strand
TAATATCTTTACGCTCTCTTTTCAATGCTCTTTTCTACAACTTTTACATTATTTTTGCCTAAAAAGTTAGTTAATTTGTTCACAATTTCCTCACCGATACAGACATTGTAGTTGTCCGCCAATTTTTTCATCGCTTTGATGCCGGAAATGTAGACGACAACGGCATCCTTCCCGTCCGAATCGTGAAGCAGGGCGTAGAGCTCCCGCTCCTTTTCATCAAAGCTCTCCCGCGTCTCAAACTGCAGCCACAGCTCGCGCTTTGCGTGATCGAAGGAGATGATCTGCTCGCAGCTTATTTTGCCGTTCTTATCCTCCTCCACGTTCGCGCGCCCCCGGATAAACACTTTTTCATCCTCATTCATCAGGTCGTGATATTTCTCATAATCTTTCGGGAACACGATGACCTCCACCGTCCCGAACAGGTCTTCTATGGTGAGAAACGCCATCGTCTTATTGTTCTTCGTGTACTTGATCGTCTTCTCGGTGATCATGCCGCCGACGGTCACCGCCTGGTTGTCCTTCACCTTGACTTCGCCCTCCTCTTCATCCAGAAGAAAATCGGTCGTGACGGCAGAAATACCCTTTCTCCATCGCTCCTCATACTCCTCCAGCGGATGACCGCTGAGATAAATCCCGAGGACTTCCTTTTCAAATCCCAGCTTTATTTCCTTTGTGTACTCTTCCACGTCCGGGTATTGGATCTCATAACTGCGCTTCTCGTCCTCCGACACCAGATCAAAAAGACTCATTTGCCCCGCCATCGATCGCTTTTTTTCCTGGTTCTGATTCTCGATCAATGCACTGTAAATGAGCATCATCTGCTGGCGGTTTCCATCCAGTCCGTCACAGGCCCCCGACTTGATCAGGTTCTCCACGGTGCGCTTGTTCACCTCGCGACCTGCCACGCGCTCGACAAAGCTCTGCAGCGTCGTGTACATCCCACCTTCTTCCCGCTCCTGTAAAATCAAATCCACCACGGGACGCCCAATGCTCTTGATGGCGTACAGACCGTAGCGGATGCCATCCTTCGTCGCGGAGAAACGCCCCTCCCCCTCATTGATGTCCGGCGGCAGCACCTTGATTCCCATCTGGCGGCAGCTGTAAATATACTCTGCAACCTTGCGCGGATTATCGATGACAGACGTCATCAGCGCCGCCATAAACTCCACCGGGTAGTAATATTTCAAATATGCGGTCTGGTAGGACACAACCGCGTAAGCTGCTGCGTGCGATTTGTTAAATGCATATTTTGCAAAATCCACCATCGAGTCGTAAATCTGGTTCGCCGCCTGCTCGCTGATGCCGCCCGCGATGCATCCCTTGATTCCCTGCTCCTCATTGCCGTAGACGAAATTCTGCCGCTCGGCGTCGATGATGTACTGCTTTTTCTTGCTCATGGCACGCCTGATATTGTCCGCCTGCCCCATCGTGTAGCCGGCCAGATTCTGCACAATCTGCATGACCTGCTCCTGGTACACGATGCAGCCGTAAGTCGGCTCAAGGATGGCCTCCAGCTCGCTGCACACGTAACTGATGCTGTCCTTCTCATTTTTTCCCTTGACGTACTTTGGAATAAAGTCCATGGGACCCGGGCGATACAGGGAGATTCCGGCGATAATATCCTCCAGACTCTGAGGCTTTAGCTCCTTCATAAAGTTCTTCATGCCGGCGCTCTCAAGCTGGAAGATTCCGTCTGTCCGCCCGGTTCCGATGGAGGCAAGCACCTTGCTGTCATCGTAGTCCATCATGACTGCGTCAGGGTCTTTTCCATCATTGTAGTCAATGTGGTCCACATCGATGCGTACGCCGTAATTTTTTTCGATGAGATCCACCGCATCCTTAATCACAGTCAAGGTTCGAAGCCCAAGAAAATCCATCTTTAAAAGCCCAAGCTCCTCGATGGTCGTCATCACAAACTGCGTCGTGATCGTGCCGTCGGACGCTCTTGAGAGCGGCACATACTCGTCCATCGCCTCCTGCGAGATCACGACTCCAGCCGCGTGCATAGACGTGTGGCGCGGGAGCCCCTCCAGGCGCTTTGACATATCAATCAAGGTGCGCACGTTCTCGTCCGACTCATACATTGCCCGAAGCTCCGGGTTCATGATGAGCGCCTTCTCAATCGTGATGTTGAGTTCGTTCGGAATATTTTTGGCGATCGTATCACAGAAATTGTAGGGCAGATCCATCACGCGCCCCACATCGCGAATGACACCCCGCGCTGCGAGTGTACCGAAGGTGATGATCTGCGTCACACAGTCCGCCCCGTACTTCTCCACCACATAGTCGATGACCTCCCCGCGCCTCTCGTAGCAGAAGTCGATATCGATATCCGGCATGGTCACGCGCTCCGGGTTTAAGAAGCGCTCAAACAGCAGACCGTAGCGGATCGGGTCGATATTCGTAATTCCCGCCGTGTAGGAGACCAGGCTCCCCGCGGCGCTTCCCCGCCCCGGGCCGACAGGGATACCGCGCATTCTGGAGTAGTTGATGAAATCCCACACGATGAGGAAATAATCCACATACCCCATTTTTTGAATGACAGAAAGTTCATAATCAAGCTGAGCGCGCAGCGTTTCATGATTCTGCGGATAACGGCTGATGAGACCCTCGTGGCAGATCTTATTCAGGTACGTCCACGAATCGCAGCCCTCCGGCACATCAAAATGCGGCAGCTTCGTCACGCCGAACTCAAGCTCCACATGACAGCGATCCGCAATCTTTTGTGTGTTCTCAATCGCCTCCTTTGCGTAGGGGAACAACGCCCGCATCTGCTCCTCGGACTTGACATAAAACTGCCCGCCCTCGTAGCGCATGCGATTCTCATCGGAGAGCTTTTTCCCCGTCTGGATGCAGAGAAGAATGTCATGCGGCTCCCAGTCCTCGGCGTACGTGTAGTGCACGTCGTTTGTCACCACAAGCCCAATTCCGGTCTCCTGGCTCATGCGCATCAACTCCGTATTGACCATCCTCTGCTTTGCGATCCCGTGATCTTGGAGCTCGAGGAAGAAGTTCCCCCTTCCAAAACACGCCTCATAACGCAGCGCGACTTTCTTCGCCTCCTCGTAAAGTCCCCGGAGCAGATAGCACGGCACCTCCCCACCCAGGCAGGCACTTAAGGCGATGATCCCCTCGTGGTACTTCTCCAAAATCTCCATGTCCACACGCGGCTTGTAGTAGTAACCCTCCAGAAAGCCCTTGGACACAATTTTCATCAGGTTCTGATAACCCTGATTGTTTTCTGCAAGCAGCACCAGATGATAGTAGCGCTCCTCCCCGTGTGACGTCTCTCTATCCATCCTAGAGCCAGGCGCGACATAGACCTCGCAGCCCAAAATCGGGTTGATCCCAGCCGCCTTCGCCGCCTTGTAGAAGTCAATGACGCCGAACATCACACCGTGGTCGGTGATCGCCGCCGCCGTCATCCCCAGTTCCTTCACATAATTGACATATTCTTTGATCTTATTGGAACCGTCCAAAAGACTGTACTCCGTGTGGACGTGTAAATGTGTAAATGACATATGTATTTCTCCTGATTCTTGTACAAAAACGGAAATCCTCAGTGCTCACCAGCTTTCCAAAAGCCGGATTTGTCAACATGCGGCCAATTCGGTCTCCACTGTATCCGGCACCGCTCTGACTTACCGTCATTATACCGTCCCTCAGAATAAAAGTCGAGAAATTTCCATGATCCATTTACAGAGTTCCCCCGCCATGCTATTCTGAAAACAACAGAAATATTCTTTCAAGAGGAGGCATTTTATGGAAAAATCACGGCGTTCCAATCTCATAAAACCGCGGCGGGGCTGGCGGAGGATCTACAAAAGTGCCCTGCGCGAACTAAAAACTTTGGGGCTTCCAGAGGATTTTAAAATCACTGGCGTTCAGGAGCAAAACGGCGTCTGCATGGTCGAGTACAAAAATGCAGGCCCCAGGGAAAAAGAAGTGCAGGGCGTGCTAGCCACCCTGACAAAACAAAGCGCCTCCACCTGCCAGGACTGCGGCAGGAAGGGGCGTCTGTGCAATATCAACGGGTGCAGCCTCACACTCTGCCACCGCTGTTTTAATAAATGGTACGGGGACGTCCATGCCGCCCCCTCCGAGGCCGTGTATCTTGCGGAGAAGATGAAAAGCTGGTTCCGCTCGTATCATTGATTTTATCTCTGCTTTACCGCGGCAGTCAGTTTCTCCCCATCAGCGTCAATTAAGATGGTATCGCCCGCCCGCACCTCATCTGCGAGAATCAGCTTAGCGGAGAGTGTCTCCACATGCTTTTGCAGGAAGCGCTTGAGCGGCCTCGCGCCATAGACCGGGTCATAACCACAATCTACAATATAGTCCGCCGCCGCTTCAGTCAGCTCCACCGTCACTTCGCGATCCACGAGACGCCTGTTCAGGTCTTTCATCAACAGCGTGATGATATTGCCGATATTGTCTTTTGTCAGCGGCTTGAACAGGATGATCTCGTCGAGGCGGTTTAAAAACTCCGGGCGGAAATTGCCGCGCAATTCATTCATGACTGCTGCCTCGCACGCTGGGTCAATCTCACCGTTTTCGTCAATGCCATCCAACAGATGCGCGGAGCCAAGATTCGAGGTCATAATAATAATGGTATTCTTAAAGTCCACTGTCCTTCCCTGGGAGTCTGTGATACGCCCGTCGTCCAGCACCTGCAATAGCACGTTGAACACATCCGGGTGCGCTTTCTCCACCTCATCGAAAAGCACGACGGAGTACGGCTTTCTGCGGACCGCCTCAGTGAGCTGCCCGCCCTCATCGTAACCGACATATCCAGGAGGCGCTCCGATCAGACGGGATACGGAGTATTTCTCCATGTACTCACTCATGTCGAGGCGCACCATGTTGGATTCATCGTCAAAGAGACTCGCCGCAAGCGCTTTTGCAAGCTCCGTCTTGCCGACACCGGTCGGTCCCAAGAATAAGAACGAACCGATTGGCTTGCTCGGATCTTTGATGCCCGCCTTGGAGCGGATGATTGCCTCCGTGACTTTTGTGACACCCTCCTCCTGCCCCACGACGCGCCGGTGCAGTTCCTCGTCCAGATGCAGCGTCTTGTTCCGCTCGCTCTCGGTCAGCTTTGCAACCGGGATTCCGGTCCACCTCGAAATAATCCGGGCAATCTCCTCCTCGCTGACATTCTCGTGCACCAGCGACAGATCGCGCTTTTTTACTTCCTCCTCCTCTATTTCAAGCTGCTTTTCTAACTGCGGCAGCTTTCCATACTGCAGTTCCGCCGCCTTTTCCAGATCGTAATTTTGCTGCGCCATCTTGATCTCATTTTTGGCGGATTCCATCTCCTCACGGAGCTTCTGCACTTTTTCCACCGAAGACTTCTCATTTTCCCACTGCGCCTTTTTGCTATTAAATTCGTCGCGCAGCTCCGCCAGATCTCTCTGCAGCGCGGCGAGGCGGTCCTGGCTGAGCCGGTCAGTCTCTTTTTTGAGCGCTGTCTCCTCGATCTCCATCTGCATGACACGCCGATTCAGCTCATCCAGCTCCGTCGGCATAGAGTCAAGCTCCGTCTTAATCAGCGCACACGCCTCATCCACCAGATCGATCGCCTTGTCCGGCAGAAAACGGTCGGAAATATAACGATTCGATAAAACCGCTGCGGAAACCAGCGCGGCGTCCGTGATCTTGACTCCGTGGAACACCTCATAGCGTTCGTTTAACCCGCTCAATATCGAAATCGTATCCTCGACAGTCGGCTCATCCACCATGACCGGCTGGAAACGGCGCTCCAGAGCGGCATCCTTCTCGATATACTCCCGGTATTCGTCCAGTGTTGTCGCGCCGATGCAGTGCAGTTCACCGCGGGCAAGCATCGGCTTTAACAGCTGTCCTGCGTCCATCGCGCCGTCCGTCTTTCCCGCTCCCACGATGGTGTGCAGTTCATCGATGAACAGGATAATCTGCCCCTCCGAACGTTTCACCTCATCCAGTACCGCCTTCAAACGCTCCTCAAACTCGCCGCGGTACTTCGCCCCGGCAACGAGCGCGCCCATGTCCAGCGCAAACAGCTTTTTGTCCTTCAACCCTTCCGGCACATCACCCTTGACGATTCTCTGCGCGAGACCCACCCCCACGGCAGTCTTTCCGACCCCGGGCTCACCAATTAAAACAGGGTTATTTTTTGTCTTTCTCGAGAGAATCCGCACGACATTTCTGATCTCGTCATCACGTCCGATGACCGGATCAAGCTTCTGGTCTCTCGCCCGTGCCACCATATCGTAACCGTACTTTTCGAGTGTGTCGTAGGTCGCCTCCGGGTGATCCGATGTCACCCGCTGGCTGCCTCTCACCGTGGAGAGCGCCTGCAAAAAACGCTCTCTTGTGATGCCGTACTCCCTGAAAATCTCCTGCATCGCTTTATTGGGATATTTTAACAGGCAGAGGAACAGATGCTCCACAGAAACGTACTCATCCCCCATCTGCTTTGCCTCGTCCTCGGCGTGAATGAGCACCTTATTTAGGTTCTGCCCCACAAAAACCTGACCGCCGGACACTTTTACGCGGGCTGCGAGGTGACTCTGGGCGTTCTCCACAAAATGTTGTAGCTGTATCTCCATCTTCTCAATCAACTTCGCAATCAGACCGTCCTGCTGCCGAAGCAGCGCCACCAGAAGATGCTCCTGCTCGATCTCCTGATTGCCGTATTCGTAGGCAAGCTTTTCACAGTCGCTCACCGCTTCTACGGATTTCTGTGTAAATTTCTGAATATTCATAAGCGTACCTCTCTTTCTGAAATGATACACCGGGAGGATATCCCCAAAAGTGAATCCTCCGCTACAAGCGGCCTACAATTTGGGGGATTCCTCCCGATGTAAAAACAGATACCACACTGCTTTCAGTATGAAGCTTTTTGCGAAAATTCATACTGCCTGGGCTGATATCCAGTTGTTTTCCTGTTTCTGATTCCGTTATAGCACCCTTTGTTAGCACTGTCAAGTATTGAGTGCTAATAATTTTTATATTTTTTTGCAAACCCTGTAAAATCAATGGTTTGCAAGCATTTTCCACTCTTGAAATTGTCATTTTTCTTAGGTTTGACACCAATTTGACACCAATTTTTTCTTTTCTGGTGTCAGAAGTTCACTGCCATACTATCCAGCTTTGCTATCTCGTTTTCAATCCTTGCCCTGTCGCCCAAGTGGTTCTACACTTCCATAGTCACATCAAAATGGGCGTGTCCCATGATGTACTGTAATACCTTAATGTCCATACGGCACTCTGCCATTCTCGTACAGGCTGTGTGTCGCATAACATGAGCTGAAACCTTTGGAAGCAGTTCTGCTTTCCTGTGTTCTTTCTTTGCCTTTTGGACTTCCGCTTTGTTATAAGCGTCCACAATGTTATACAATACACTGTTTACGCCATAAGGCATAAGCGGTCTGCCGGATTTAGCAGTGAAAACAAAACCAGAATATCCGTCCACCTCAAAAGACTTATCTTTTGCCAGCATGAAGTTGATTTTCCTCTGTTCCTCAAATGCTTTCTGTACTTCCTGCGTCATAGGTATCACACGAATACCAGAGTCTGTCTTTGGAGTAGAAATATGGAAGCGACAGCCGTCTCCATAATTCTTGTAAATAAGCTGGTGGTCTACATTCAAGCGTCTTGCTCTCGTGTCTACGTCTTTCCATGTAAGACCGATCAGCTCTCCACATCTTAACCCTGTACCTATCATAATCGTAAGCATAGGATAATAGGTATTGTAGACATTGCTCTGCTTCACAAAATCGATGAGCTTTTCCTGTTGTGAGATTGTCAACGCCACACGTTCCTCTGCTGGTCTGCCATAATCACTGATAGAACCTTTTGCTGGATTTTTGCGGATAATATCATCATCAACCGCCATTTCCAACGCAGGAAAAATCATGTTGTTAATATACTTGATTGTAGAATGAGCATATCCAGCTTTGGACAATTTAGAATAGTAGGCTTTAATGTGAGAGGGTAACATCTGGACAACTTTAATGTTGCCAATTTCATCTTTTACCCGATTATTCCATACACGAATGTAATTCACTCGTGTAGGCTCTTTCAGTTCACGGGTCGCCATGTATCGCTCGAACAAGGTGTTTAACGTCATTTTCTTGATTGCGCTGTCTGTCAGAATGTTGTCGTCCATATCCTTTGCAATCTTTTTTTCTTTCTCTCTAAGCTCTGGTAAATCCTGTGCATAGATTGTGCGACGTTTTCCTGTTCTTATATCTGTGAAGCGATAACTGTATCTGCCGTCATTACGCCAGCTTTCGCCCTCTCTTAATTTTCTCCCTTTCGGGTCTTTTCTGCTAACTGCCATGAGAACCATTCCTTTCTTGTAGCCCTCTTTTCATGTTCTCACAGCGTGGTTTGCCTATAAATAATTATACCATATTTCCGCAAGAACATAAATAGAAGACTGTACTATTCTGCAAGGTAAAGCAGATATTTTTTGACCCTTTCCACGGAGTAAAGAACCCTGCGACCTATGACAATTTTTGCTTCTGCCTGCTCACCGATTTTCCTTGCCGTAGCATGACCGCATGAGAGCATAGCAGAAAGCCCCTCTATATCAACAGTAATCGGATGGCTGGTTTTTCGCTCTTTTGTCTTGTTCATATATCAGCAAAATAAGCATATCAGTATCACTTATTTTGCAACACCCCCTTTCCTGTATTTTGGGAAGCAGACAGACGGCTCTGGAAAAGCTCCGCTGATATCTCAACCCATCTCATTCCTATGAGCAAAACCACCTCTGGGACGTATCATTATCCTGTGAATACAGGTCATGGCGGGGCGACTTTTCCAAAGGCCGCTCTCGGATCACTGCGTGGGTCGCTCGCTTCCTTTTGGAAAGGTCATGGCGTACAGTCCCCGTGGCTCGCTGTATCACAAACGTATCTGTCTGCTTTATTCAGTTGTCAAAGAACGGCAACGGCTTGTCAGCCTGTAAAAGCCAACAGCAGGACTATTGACTTTTATAGAATGACAAGCGGTGTGGCTGGAAAGGGGAGAACACCACGCCCGCCTGTATGTATTTAGATTACTGCGATTTCAAAATTAAGTATCATATCCAAAAAAGCTGTCTGTACTCTGTTTTTCAAATCTGCGTCCACTACCATACACACATTTCCGTGTTCATCATAGAGCTTTCGCAAACAGAGTTTTGAGATATACCCGTCGTAGAAGTTCATCACTGTGGCAATGGCTTCTGGGTCGCCCTCTGTCGCTGATACGATAACCTCAAAAGGTAAGCGTTCATGTTTCTTCATTCGTGTTCCTCCATGTATTTCCTCAATGTTTCAAGCGTCTTTGTTCTGTGATACTGAACGTTTGAACGAGGGATATTGATAAAACGGCTGATTTCTCCGTCTGCCATATCCATGAAGTAGGACAACAAAATAATATTTCGCTTCTTCTCGGTCAGAGCTTTAAGAGCTTCACTCAACTTGTCATTTTCAATCCATACTTCAATTCCCAGCACATTAAACACGGTATAGTCACTTTCGTATTTATCACACTCGCCAAAGCGTTCCTGCTGATAATCTGGCAAATCAGAAAATGAACACTCACGCTTTTCACGTCGCTTCATATCAC
>CAJLGN010000025.1 GCA_905206195.1 uncultured Roseburia sp. | reverse complement strand
GAGTAATTTTATCTTACATCAGTTTGGAGGTTTACACAAACTTTGGGATACTCCCGAAATCTCCTGCGTTTTATGTACGCTATTTTTTCTTTTCTTTTGCTTTTTTCTGATTTGCAAGCTGTGCGTTCGCGCTTGCAGCCTTGTCCTTCAGGCGCGCTCTCCAGTTCTTTTTGCCCTCGGGCTTTTCAAGAGGACCTCTCACACCTGTGACCTTGGTGATATAGATGCCGCTGACAGTTGCCTTGATTTCCTTTTTGAGAGGAATGAGATCATAGACCGATTCATCCGCGATCAGGGACATCACCTTTGGCCCGACCTTGGCTTTCACAATCGGGAGCTTGGAGCGGCGCATCATCTTTGGGGTCTGGTCGATCACGATCTGCGGGAGACCGGAATCTTTGATGCGAAGTCGCTTCTTGTCGATGATTAGCATGGGGATGGTCTGGGCGGAGGCGGCGAGCTGCGCATCCTGCTCCTCCTTCCGCTTCTGTGCCTTTTTGCCGAGAAAATATAATACAATCAAGCCGACAATCATGATGGCTGCGATAATCAGTAATGCAATCTGGAGCGTGCTCATTTCAAAATCCTCCTAAAAATCAAACTTACGCTTCATTGTAGCATTGATTTTGGAAAAAAGCAATCGAGTATTTGAAACATTTGTGAAACTTTGGGGCGATGTCTTTTTTTTTGGAGGAGATTGTGGTATGTTAGTAAAGTTAGACGGAAAAACTGTCTTTTATCAAGAGCGAATAGAAAGAGGTAAAAATATGAAAAAGAAATTAGCAGCGCTGATGATCGGTGTGATGGCAGTGACCGCAGCCGCAGGCTGTGGAGCTGGAAAGGGCGGCGGCGTGGCCGAGGGAACCGAGCTTGTGGAGACCACGGAGGCCGGGGAGGTACAGCCCGATGTGACGGCGGCCAGCAGCGCCTTTGATTTAAAGGGCAGTGACTATGTAAAGCTCGGCGATTACAGCAAGATCGAGGTCACGATCACCGGGGATTACGAGGTGGATGATGCGGATGTCACCGCTTATTTTGAGCAGATGTTCCAGCAGTATGGGCCGTTCTACACCGAGAAGGAAGGGCCTGTGGAGGATGGCGATGCCGCAAATGTGAACTATGTCGGGAAGCTGGACGGCGTGGCGTTCGAGGGCGGAAGCGCAGAGAATCAGATGATCGATGTCTACAATAACACGTCGGTGAGCGGAAGCGGATATATCAAAGGGTTCTCAGATGGGTTGAAGGGAGCAAAAGCCGGCGATGTCATCGACTGGGATGTCACATTCCCGGAGGATTACGGCAACGCAGATCTTGCGGGGAAGGCGGTGGTGTTCACTTTTACCGTGAATTCAGTTCAGCGCCCGATCAGCATTGACGAGGTCGATGACAACTTTGCGAGGGAGCAGTTTGAGGCGGACACGGTGGAGGAGATGTACGCCCAGATCCGCACGTTTATGGAGCAGTCCGCCGCGTCCTCGAAGGAGGAGGCGAGCTACAAGGCAGTGCAGCAATACCTGCTTGAGAACAGTTCCGCGGAGGTGCCGGAAGATTATCTCGCGGCGCGGGTCAGCGATTATGAGCGGCAGTTTATCCAGAATTACTGTGACGGGGATGAGAGCAAGCTGGAGGAATATATCAGCACTTATTTCGGCAAGACTGTGGAGGAGGCCGAGGCGGAGTGGTCCGAAGGCATGAAACAGGGAATCAGCTTCGAGTTGATCATGGACGCCATCGCAGATGATCTGGGCATCGAGCTCGATGAGGAGGGCTACAGTGCCCGGGTTCAGGAGATCATAGCGGGCGCCGGCTATACGTCCGAGGATACCCTGTACCGCCAGTATGGATTTGGGGATGCAGCCTACGGTGAGAAGTATTTCAGGGACATCTACCGCTACGATACGGCGCTCGAGAAGCTGATGGAGACGGCGACAGTCAATGTGGCGGAGGCAGCGCCCACAGGTGCGGCGGATGGAACTGAGGCGACCGATGGAACTAAAACGGCCGAGTAGGGATTGATTTTTTCCGCGAGTAAGCATAAGATAGACGTTAGATATTGAGGATAGAGCGCTGGCATACAGTGGATGGAGGAAAGTATGGATTTGGTAAATGTAAGGGAATTGTTCCGCAAAAAAGAAGATTATTTTGACCAGACCGTGACGATCGGAGGATGGGTCAGAAGCATCCGCAACTCGAAAAATTTCGGTTTTATTGTGGTGAATGACGGAACATTTTTTGAGCCGGTACAGGTGGTCTTTTCGGATATGCTGGAGAATTTTGCGGAGGTGGAAAAGCTGAACGTCGGGGCGGCAATCATTGTGACCGGAAAACTCGTTGCGACGCCGGATATGAAGCAGCCGTTTGAGATTCAGGCGGAGATCATTGCGGTGGAGGGAGAGTCCACGCCGGATTACCCGCTGCAGAAGAAGAAGCACAGCTTTGAATATCTGCGGACAATCTCGCATTTGAGACCGCGGACGAACACGTTTGAGGCGGTGTTCCGCGTGCGATCTCTGATCGCTTACGCAGTCCATAAATTTTTCCAGGAGCGCGATTTTGTCTACGTGCACACACCGCTGATCACGGGGAGTGACTGCGAGGGCGCCGGCGAGATGTTTCAGGTGACGACCCTGGATCTCTGCAACATGCCCAAAAACGCAGATGGAAGCGTGGATTACGCGCAGGATTTCTTTGGAAAGCAGACGAACCTCACGGTCAGCGGTCAGTTAAACGGCGAGACCTACGCGATGGCATTCAAGAATATCTACACATTCGGACCGACCTTCCGTGCGGAGAATTCCAACACGACGCGCCACGCAGCGGAGTTTTGGATGATCGAGCCGGAGATCGCGTTCGCGGACCTCGATGACGATATGATGCTTGCGGAGAGCATGTTAAAGTATATTATCCGCTATGTGTTGGAGCATGCGCCCGAGGAGATGGCATTCTTCAATAGCTTTATTGATAAGGGGCTCTTGGAGCGCCTGAATCATGTGATGAATTCGGATTTTGCCCGCGTGACCTACACTGAGGCGATCGGGATTCTTGAGAAGCACAACGATAAGTTTGAGTACAAGGTGTCCTGGGGGGCGGATTTGCAGACTGAGCATGAGCGCTACCTGACTGAGGTGGTCTACAAGCGTCCGGTGTTTGTGACAGACTATCCCAAGGAGATCAAGGCGTTCTATATGAAGCAGAACGAAGACGGAAAGACGGTGGCGGCGGTGGATTGTCTCGTGCCGGGCATCGGTGAGATCATCGGAGGAAGTCAGAGGGAGGACGATTACGACAAGCTGCGCGCACGCATTGACGAGATGGGGCTCGACGAGAAGGATTATGGATTTTACATGGATCTGCGCAAATACGGTTCTGCGCGCCATGCGGGCTTTGGACTTGGCTTTGATCGCTGCGTGATGTACTTGACCGGTATGTCCAATATCCGCGATGTTGTTCCGTTCCCGAGAACTGTGAATAACTGTGAACTGTAAATAAAATATGAGCTACGCACAGAGCCATTCCTTGATTTTACCGGGGGATGGCTTTTCGTGCAAATGCAAGAGAGAAAGGCAGGAAGATAGATGCAAAAGAACAAGATACAAAAAGTGAATGCTCCGATTCTCCGTGTGGGGGGCGTCCGCTCCTTTGGGGTGATCGGCGATCCGGGCTGTGACGGTCTGGGAACTTACAATATGAAAGTGTACGCGGGCGCGCTCGAGGAGAGTGCCCGCGATGACATGACGCTGGTGGTGGGGGATTTAGTTCCTGTGGGCACAAAGCAGTATTACAGAGATATCTGTGCCCTGACGGAGACAGTCGCGGCAAACGATGTCTATGTCCTGCGGGGCAACCACGATACGGGGGCCTACGAGGACTATTTTGGGCTCCCCAATTACGCCATTGTGGCGGATGAATTTGCGCTGATCGTCATCGACAATGCGATGCGCAGTTTTGAGGAGGAGGGAATTCAGCTGCTGCGCGAGGTGCTGGCGATGGATGAGGTGAAGCGTGCAGTCCTCTCCTTCCACATTCCGGTGCCAAATTATTTTATCCAAAATGCGGTCTCAGAGGAGGAGTATGTGCGTCTGAAGAACGCTTATGAGCCTTGGAGGGAGAAGGTGAAATATTTGTTGTGCGGTCACGTTCATTCCTGTTTTGTGGATGAGGTGGACGGGATTCCTCTCATCTGCACCGGGGGCGGTGGGGCCATGATCGAGGATGTGTCGGAGGACATCCGGGCCTGCGATGTGAATCACCACATGATTCACTTTTATATGGAGAACGGGGCGCTTGTCTACCGTTTTTCTGATATCGCGGAAGACTGTTACCTGCGCGAGCGGAGAGATGGCGTCTTAAAGGAGCGGTTGGAGGAGGCGATCAAAGGTGAGCTGATGGCGCATCTGCGGTACCTAATGTTCGCGGACCGCGCGAAAAGGAGGGGATTTCACCGCATCGCAAATTTGTTTGAGGCGCTGGCTGACTCGGAATACCGCCACGCCAAAAACTTTTATTCCGTCCTGGAGCGCCCGACGGCCTTTTCTGAGGCGGTGGACAGCTTTATTCCCGGGGAGCAGTTTGAGTATGAGACGATGTACCGGATGATGGCGGACTATGCGAACAAGCATGATGAGCCCCTGGCGAGACAGGCTTACAAGGGGGCGGCAGCCGCGGAGAAAGTGCATGCGGCACTGCTTAGAGAGGCGTCTGACATGGAGCATTTTGAGAGAGAGCAGATCTATGTCTGCCCGATCTGCGGCTACGTGATGGCGGACGAGGATGTCCCGGAGCGCTGTCCGGTCTGCGGCAGTCCAAAGTGCCAGTATGAGGTGTTTGAGACAGGGGAGGAACGGTAAGTTGCGCTCGGCGGAGGCCGGATGCACAGAAATTTATAAAAATTTTAGAATGACTCCATTGACTTTGCCATATAGTATGTATATGATAAACACATGACATAGTAATAAAAACTATGTAATGGAGAGAAGAAAAACTCTTGTTGTGTGGAAGAATATGATATATAGATTTTTTAGGTTGAGGTAGCACTGGTTGGAAATGGAGGAAGAGAATATGCAGATAACGATACGGGAACCTGGGAGTGCGATTACTCATTTTGTTGGGATGCTTATGGCGGTCCTGGCGGCGATGCCGCTTCTGGCAAAGGCGGGATTGTCGGGAAGTCTGATCACCGTGACGGCGATGATGATTTTTATGGGAAGTATGGTGATGCTGTACGGGGCCAGCACCCTCTATCACGCAGTGGCGGTGTCAGGGCGCATTCTTCGGGTATTTCAGAAGTTGGATCACATGATGATCTTTGTGCTGATCGCGGGCTCTTACACGCCAGTCTGCCTGATTGTGCTGGGCGGGGAGCTGGGGTATCGTCTCCTGGCGGCAGTCTGGGGTATTGCAGCGGCGGGGATTTTGGTCAAAGCGTTCTGGATCAGCTGTCCGAAATGGTTCTCCTCCGTCATCTACATCGCGATGGGCTGGGTCTGCCTGTTCGTGTTTGGGGAGCTGCTGCGGACCCTTTCCGCGGAAGCGTTTCTCTGGCTGCTCGCCGGTGGGCTGATCTACACCGTGGGAGGTGTGATCTACGCGCTGAAGCTTCCGCCAGTGCATCTTGGAAAGTTTTGCTTTGGGAACCATGAGGTGTTTCATCTTTTTGTCATGGCGGGAAGCATCTGCCATTTTGTATTTATGTACCGTTTTGTGGCGTAGAGCCCGGGCGGTTGTCTGTAATATTGCCCGCATTTTCACATCGAAGGTTAATCGGTAGGCATTTATAGTGGAAGGCAAATCGGGCGTGTTGGGGTCATAGGCCAGCGGCGCGGTTTGACGTGCATTTTTCTTCTGGCTGTACGTGGGGGACACGATGTGTTGTGTGGGATGATTTTTGAGCAAGGCTTACGCATAGCCTGCCCGATGGAAGCATATAGTTAGAATATAATCTATCAGGCAGGTTTTTATATGAAATTTGAACAGAAAATAAAGCCGAGAGATGCGGCGGGCAATCCGGTGCGGGCGGTTGCGGTTGCGGTCTTTGCGATGTTTACAGTGAGCAGTCTACTCCTTTTATTGTTGGCAATGTTGCTCTATAAACTGGAGCCGCAGGAGACCTTTATCCGGATCGGGATCGTTGTCATCTATGTGGTGGCTGGATTTTTTGGTGGATTCCTCATGGGGAGGATGATGCGGGAACAGAAGTTTCTGTGGGGACTGTTGGCGGGTGCGCTGTATTTTGCGATTCTGTTTGTGGTGTCGGCGGTTGTCAAGGGCGGCTTTGACATGGAGCCGGTCAAGGTGGTCATGACGCTGATTTTGTGCGCTGCGTCCGGGATGGCAGGAGGCATGGTCAGCTAGCACGTTGTCTTGTCATTACCTAGCGACTAGTCCATCCTGCGTTTCCGTCTGCAGCGTTGCTTTTTGTTGAAGTAGCCATCGCTACGCCCGCGAAAAATCGTCTTGTGCACAAATAACGCATGCTTCGAATTTGTCCAGGTATCACACAGAAGATGTACTAGATTTATAAATTGCAAATCACCCGTCTGTTTGCTAAAATTAGGGAAAAGGGGGAATTTGTATGAAGATATCGAGTGTGACGGCTGTTTTTTTCAGCCCGACGGGGAATACCAAAAAGATTGTGGCGCGGATTGCGGAGGAGATCGCAGCGCGGCTTTCGGCGCCGTTGGAGCATTTTGATTATACGCGCCCAAAGAGCAGAGAGAGCAAGCGGAGCTTCGGGGAGACGGATCTGGTTGTGTTTGGGACGCCGGTCTATGCCGGGCGAGTGCCAAATAAGTTGTTGCCCTATGTACAGGGGGGCTTTGTGGGCGGCGGTGCACTGGTGATTCCAGTTGTTACATTTGGTAACCGAAATTTTGACAACGGTCTGCGGGAACTGTGTGAGGAGCTGGAGGAGAACGGGTTCCACACGGTGGCAGCAGCGGCGGTGGCGGCACGCCACGCGTTCTCGGACAAGCTTGCCGGGGGGAGACCGGATGCGGCAGACTGGGAGAAGCTTCTGGCGTTTGCGGCGGAGGCTGCGGGGAAGGTGGATAAGCTCACGGCGGTGCCGCCCCGTGTCCAAGTCAGCGGAGAGTGGCCGCTTTCTGCCTACTATACGCCGCTTGGTGTGGACGGGGAGCCGGTGATGTTTTTGAAGGCGAAGCCGAAGACACATCTGGATGTCTGCGACCACTGCGGCGTCTGTGCGGCAGTCTGTCCGGTGGGAGCGATCGACGCCAAGCAGGAGGAGCTTGTGCCTGGCACCTGCATCAAGTGCCAGGCGTGTGTCAGAAAGTGTCCGTCTGGAGCCAAATATTTTGATGAGCCGGCATTCCTATCACATGTGGAGATGCTGGAACAAAATTATACGCGCCGCTTTGAACCGGCATTGTTTTTGTAGGAAAAAATACTTTTCTTATGATGTCTGGTATGTTATAATGTGGAAGTTAAAGGAACCCGCCGGATACCATACGATACATAGTGCGCGGGAATAAAGGGTAAAGGAGAGACTCATTATGAAACACGTGAAGACATTAAATACCAAAAAATTACAGAACACGGTGAAAAAAGGTGGATGCGGTGAGTGCCAGACTTCCTGTCAGTCCGCATGCAAGACTTCCTGCACAGTGGGAAATCAGAGCTGCGAGCAGAAATAAGGCGTGTTGATTTGAATTAAATGCTTATAATTGAGAGCGGGGCTGTCGCAAAATACAACCAGTCTGGAGTTTGTGTCGGATGGGAAGGGAATAAGCCGGAGGTTAAGTTTACGTCGAGGTGTCTCCTGTTCCCATCGGACGGAAACGCGGGAGGGGTATCGTTTGCAGCAGCTCCATTTGTACGTTTTAACAAACCTATTTTAAATTTAGAAAGAGAGGAAATATTATAGTGGTTCATCAGTATAAGAATAACGGCTATGATATTGTTCTGGATGTAAACAGTGGATCGATTCACGTGGTGGACGATGTCACATATGATGTGATTGCCATGTGGGAGACGCACACGGAGGACGAGATTGTGGAGGCGCTGTCGGCGCAGTACAAAGAGGAGGAGATCCGGGAGGCTCTGGAGGAGATTATGATTCTCAAGGAGCGGGGAGCTCTTTTTACAGAGGACACCTACGAGGATTATATCGAGGAGTTTAAGCATCGGCCAACGGTGGTGAAAGCGCTGTGCCTGCACATCGCCCACGACTGCAACCTCGCCTGTCAGTACTGTTTTGCGGAGGAGGGCGAGTACCATGGAAGAAGGGAGCTCATGTCCTTTGAGGTCGGCAGAAAGGCGCTTGATTTTCTGATCGCCAATTCCGGGAACCGGAGGAATCTGGAGGTGGACTTTTTCGGGGGCGAACCGCTTATGAACTGGCAGGTGGTAAAAGACCTGGTCGCTTACGGAAGAGCGCAGGAGGCACTTCACAACAAAAAGTTCCGCTTTACACTGACGACGAACGGTGTACTTTTGGACGATGAAGTCATTGGATTTTGTAACCGGGAGATGGCGAATGTTGTCTTAAGCCTTGACGGGCGCAGGGAGGTGCACGATCAGATGCGCCCGTTCCGCAAGGGAGCTGGAAGCTATGATTTGGTTGTTCCGAAGTTCCAGAAGTTCGCAGAGAGCAGGCAGCAGGACAAGTACTATGCAAGAGGAACTTTCACGCGCAACAACCTCGATTTTGCGGAGGATGTACTGCATCTGGCAGATCTTGGGTTTAAGCAGATTTCGGTGGAGCCGGTGGTTGCGGAGGACGGGGAGCCTTACGCGATCCGCGAGGAGGATCTGCCGCGTCTGTTTGCGGAATACGACAAGCTGGCGGTGGAGATGATAAAAAGGCACAAGAGTGGAGATGATTTTAACTTCTTCCACTTTATGATCGATCTGGAGGGGGGCCCCTGCGTGGCGAAGCGCCTTTCAGGCTGCGGTTCGGGGACGGAATATCTCGCGGTAACCCCGTGGGGAGACTTTTATCCGTGCCACCAGTTCGTTGGTAAAGATGAGTTTCTGCTGGGCAATGTGGATGAGGGAATCAAGGAGGCGGACATCTGTGATTCGTTCAGGGATTGCAACGTCTATGCGAAAGGGGCGTGCCGCAATTGTTTTGCGAAGTTCTACTGCAGCGGCGGCTGTGCGGCGAACGCATACAATTTCTCGGAGGATATCTGCGGGTCGTATGAGATCGGATGTGAGCTGCAGAAGAAGCGTATTGAATGTGCCATCATGATAAAGGCGGCAGAAAGTGAGGCGTAACAATGAAAAAGAGCAAAGCGGCGGTCATATTGGTGGCAATTGTGGCTGCACTGGCAGGACTTTCCTACTATGCATCCCTGATTCTCTCCTCGACCGGGGTCGGGGAGACGATGAGTATTCCGCTGGGACTTGACCTCTCGGGCGGCGTATCCATCACCTATCAGGTCATGAATGAGAATCCGAGTGCAGAGGATATGAGCGATACGATTTACAAGCTCCAGAAGCGCGTGGAGGGATACAGCAATGAGTCGTCCGTCTACCAGGTGGGGGACGACCGCATCACGGTTGAGATTCCAGGAGTGTCCGATGCCAATGCGATTCTGGAGGATCTCGGAAATCCGGGGTCCCTGGAGTTCCAGCTCGCCGACGGCACGGTGTATATGACCGGTGACCAGGTGGCGGACGCACAGGCCGGATCGATTCCTGACATGGATGGCTTTCTGGTATCGAAGAATGTGACGGTAGAAAACGCCGCCGTGGTGG
>CAJLGN010000024.1 GCA_905206195.1 uncultured Roseburia sp. | reverse complement strand
ATCGGGTGAACAATCGTCACCGGCTAGAGGGGAAGAAACGCCGCAAGCTTTTTTCTCATGGTGTTAAAAGACCGAGTCTGAATCTCTATGATCTCAGTCCCGGTGTAGATATCCGCCACAAAATTCTCGATGGGAATCTCGTGCATGTCGACGTCTGGGGCGTAATAATTCTTTAAAACTGCGTGCATGGTCTTCTCCGAGAGTGTGCCGATGCCCTGGCGCTCTCTCTTGATACCAATCACTTTGTTTTTTGCGCGCGCAAAGCGCTCCTCATCAACACACATCACAGCCTCCTCCCCATCACCTCCCCGCCACACAGCTCAGTGTTTCCGCATTCCTTTTAAGATATCGAAACAGTCAAATGTGCGGAAATAGTCTTCCGGCGTCTCCGCGCGGCGGATCAGCTGCGCGCTGCCATCTTCCTTAAGCAGAACCTCGGCGGATCGGAGCTTTCCGTTGTAATTATAGCCCATCGAGTAACCGTGCGCCCCGGTATCGTGGATGACGAGCAGATCGCCCCGCGCAATTTCCGGGAGCATCCGATCCACCGCAAACTTGTCGCAGTTCTCGCAGAGGGAGCCCGTCACGTCGTATTTGTGGTCGCAGGGCGCACTCTCCTTGCCCATGACTGTGATGTGATGGTACGCCCCATAAATGGCAGGGCGCATCAGGTCGACCGCGCAGGCGTCCACGCCGATGTAGTCCTTGTAGGTGTGCTTCTCGTGGATCGCTGTGGTCACAAGGCAGCCGTATGGCCCCAGCATAAAGCGCCCCATCTCCGTGTAGATGGACACGTCGCCAAGCCTGGCCGGAATCAAAATCTCATCAAACGCCTCCTTCACACCCGCGCCGATGGCGCGGATATCGTTCGGCGTCTGCTCCGGAGTGTAGGGAATTCCAACCCCCCCGGAGAGATTGATAAAGCGAATGTCACAGCCCGTCTTCTCCTTAAGCTCCACAACCAGCTCAAACAGCTGTCTTGCCAGCTTCGGGTAGTATTCGTTCGTCACGGTATTGCTCGCCAAAAATGCGTGGACACCAAAATGTTTCGCTCCTTTTTCCTTCAGTATCTGAAAGCCCTCAATCATCTGTGCGTGGGTGAAACCGTATTTGGAATCACCGGGGTTATCCATGATCCCGTTACTCATTTTAAAGATACCGCCCGGATTGTAGCGGCAGCTGATCGTCTCCGGAATTTTTCCGATGGTCTTCTCCAGAAAATCAATGTGGGTAAAATCGTCCAGGTTGATGATCGCGCCCAGCTCCGCCGCCAGAGCAAAGTCCTCCGCCGGTGTGTCGTTGGATGAGAACATAATATACTCCCCGGCAAAATTCAGGGTCTCCGCCAACATCAGTTCCGTCAGGGATGCACAGTCCACTCCGCAGTCATAATCCTTTAAAATATTTAAAATGTACGGATTCGGCGTGGCCTTCACCGCAAAATATTCACGAAATCCCGGATTCCAGGAAAATGCCTCCTGTACCGCCCGGGCGTTCTCGCGGATGCCCCTCTCATCGTAGAGATGAAACGGCGTTGGGTATTTTCTTACAACTTCCTCCAACTGTTCTCTGCTTACAAACGTCTCTTTTTTCATGTGAATCGATTCTCCTTTCTCGTGCACTGTCCACTCCCTACACCGGGAATACAGCCTGTACCAAAAACATATATAAAACGGTGCCAGCACCGATACTAAGCAGATTGTTTCGTTTCCAGATGTGCAGCAAAATCACCGCCGCCACCGCGAACAGCTCCGGCAGTCCAAATCCCGCTCTCAAAAAGCTCATCCCCTTTAGACAGTAGACGACGAGCATCCCGATCACCGCCGGCGGAAGTACGCCTCCCAGATACTGCACCATGGCCGGGATCTTCTTCCCCCGCGGGAAACATAAAAACGGAAGCAATCTCGTGAAAAATATGGTTCCCGCCACCGCGAGTACGATTATAATTGATCTTCCTATGCTAACTTGCATCACACCTCACCCTCCTGCTCTTTCTCC
Organism: uncultured Roseburia sp.; assembly: GCA_905206195.1. Lineage (GTDB taxonomy): Bacteria > Bacillota > Clostridia > Lachnospirales > Lachnospiraceae > Roseburia. The sequence continues at coordinate 7,906 of CAJLGN010000024.1, read as the reverse complement.
GCCGCGCACTCCTGTGCCGCAACGCCCTGCACCAGCACCCGCTTCCCAAAAAGCAGGATGGCCATCATGCACAGCATCGCGGGCAGAATAAAATTGTCCGCCCCAAAAACCAAAAGACACAACAGCCCGCAGAGCAATCCAAGGATAACGCTCGGTCGGTTCTTTCGCTCCATCCACTGCTCCACCATAATGACCACAAACAGCGCCGTCATGGCAAAATCAATCCCTTTGGCGTCAATCGGCAGCAGATTTCCAAGCAGCGCGCCGATGCCGGAGCCGACAATCCAGTAAGAATGATCCAAGAATGAGATGGCCAGAAGGAATTTCTCATCCTCCACATCCGGCGGCGCCTTCGTCGCAAAAAAGAGGGAGTATGTCTCATCCGTCAGAGAAAAAATCATGTAGAGCCTCTTTCTTCCCATCTGAGCGAACTTCTCTAAGAACGACAGTCCGTAGAAGATATGGCGGATATTCACCATAAATTCCATAAATATCACCTGGATCAGACTCACCCCCGGCGCGAAGAAATCGACTGCCAGATACTGTCCGCTCCCCGCGTAACAGAGCAAGCTCATGAGCATCGCCCACAAAAAATTGTAACCTTTCTCCTGAATCATGACACCGAAGGCCATCCCGATGAAAAGATATCCCGTGAGCACCGGGATCGTGTGGGGAAATGCCGCCCGAAAAGCTTTTGCATAACCTCCTTTTTTCTGTTTTGTCATCGTTTCCATTTTTATTCTTTCCTATTTCTCAAAGTTGTGCTATACTTTGATTAGTTATAGCTATTTATCTGGCATCTTACTATTTTCTCTCTACAAAGGAGTCACAAATGAGTATCACTGTACTAAATTACCACGACCAGGCGCTGGTGGATCAATTGAATGCACAGGCCATCGCGCGCGCAGAGGCTGCGAAGGCTGCGGAGGAGGCTGCGAAGATCTCTGCACAGGGGGATTTCTCCACCGCTTTCAATCAGGCATCGCAGTCCTATCAAGCGGCTGATGTCTCGACCCCAACTGCTAGCCCCGCAGAGCTCTCTTCCATCTTCGAGGAGGCGGCATCCACCTTCGGTGTCTCCGTGAACCTTCTGAAATCTATCGCAAGGGCAGAATCCAACTTCAACCCGGCTGCTGTCAGTCACGCAGGTGCCGTTGGAGTCATGCAGCTGATGCCGGCAACCGCAGCCTCGCTCGGTGTCACAAACTCATATGACCCCCACGAGAACATCATGGGCGGCGCAAAACTGATCTCGCAGCTGCTCGCCAAATATGGAGGAAACACCTCGCTTGCCCTCGCTGCTTACAATGCTGGCAGCAACAATGTCGAGAAGTACGGCGGCATCCCGCCTTTTGCCGAGACCCAGAACTATGTACAAAAGGTCCTATCCTACATGAACGCCGGCTCCGCCGGGGATGCCTCCCAGTCGATTTCCGATTATCTTGCATCCCACAACATCAGCCGGGATGCGCTCGATTTTCTGGTCGGACTGCTGAAGCTGGTGAAAGCGGGGACAGATACCTCCGCCGAGACACCCACCCCCACAACCGTCAGCGCGGCAAAGGAGGAAACTCCAGCGATCACAGTCACTGTGCTGGATTCCTCCACTTCGGCTGGCACTCCGGCCGCGGGTGAGAATGTCTCCCCGGATTCCAGCACTTCAACCCCCGCAGCCGGTGTCTAAAGACCGTTTTTCATTCCAAGAGAAAAGGGCCATCGTTGTCTCAAAATATATCATCAAGTTATTTCTGCGCGATTTTGGCAAGCAGAAACCGAGGTCAAGTTTACAGTCGCGGTATTTCTCACCAAAATTGCACAGGAGCGAAACACGATCTTATATTTTGCGTCAGCCTTGGCTCTATTTTTCTTCCGCAAGATCTTCGATCTGCTGTTCCAGATAGTCGTTAAATTTCTTCATGAATCGGTAGACCGTCTCCACATCCTCTTTGGAGTAGCGCGACAAAAATTCCATGTCCCGTCGCTCCCACAGTCTGTGACGCTTGTCGTGTTCCTCAAAGAGAACTTCCCCCTGCTCTGTCAGCCGAAAATAGATTTCCTTTTTGTTCGTCTCGCGTGTATATTTCTCAATCAATCCCTTGGACAAGAGCTTTTTCGTCATCTTGCTGATCGCCCCGCGCGTCATGCCCATGTGCTCCGCCACTTTTGTGACGTTTGGGAGTTCCAGTCTCCCAATGGAATCAATACAGTGCGTCTCGGAATAGCCGTACTCGTCCAGACACTGGCTCTCCGTCAGCTTGGAAAGCATATCCTGGCGCTCCAGCATAAGTGCAAGCTCTTTCAGCAAACGTTCCTCTCCCCTCATCCGCATCTCCTTTTGTTTCTCCGTCAATATCTGATATTCTTACTGTACCCCAACATTGTTTCCCTGTCAACAATATTTTAAACTTAGGATCACAGTGCGCGAAGGTGCCAGGTGACGTTCACACCCCCGAACAAAAACAGGGTGTGACAGTCGCATCATCCAACTTTCACCCGCAGCTTCTGTACAATTTGGGCAGGCAACGCCCAGACATACACGCATCTCGGCTAATGCTTGTGGAAACCCGCACAGAAACTGTAGGCAATCTCGCATGTTGCGACAGCCATACCCCTCTTAATTTTAGATCTATATTCTTTTTGGTCTTGGATTCACGTCAGCTCATTGACATGGCCAGCGCGCAATTGACTCATCGTGCAATGTCCGCGTAGAGCGCCGGTCTCCTGTCCCGGAACAGCCCCCACTCGAGACGCTTTTCTGCAAGTGCAGCAAGGTCGTACTCAGCAGTGAGAATCTCCTCCGCATCCCGCCCGGCCGCTCTCACCAGCTCGCCTGTCTCATCCGTCAAAAAAGACGACCCATAAAAATGAAGCGCAGACTGCTGTCTTCCGTTCTCCTCACAGGGCTGCACCGCCTCTGTCCCAATGCGGTTTGCCGCGATGACCGGCATCAAATTTGCCGCCGCGTGCCCCTGCATACAGCGGCGCCAGTGCGGCATGCTGTCACACCCCAAAATCGGCTCCGAGCCAATGGCCGTCGGGTAAAGCAAAAGCTCCGCCCCTTTTAGCGCCATGCAGCGCGCGGTCTCAGGAAACCACTGATCCCAGCAGATTCCGACGCCAATGGTTCCATATCGCGTCGAAAACACGCAAAAGCCGGTATCCCCGGGTGTGAAGTAGAATTTTTCCTGATAATAGTGATCATCCGGGATATGCGTCTTGCGGTAAACTCCAAGAAGACTTCCATCCGCGTCGATGCAGGCGATCGAATTGTACAGGTTATTGACATCCCTCTCATAGAAGCTGATTGGAAGCACGATGCCCAGTTCCTTTGCCAGCCGCATCCCCATGCGCACCGCATCATTTTCAAGGACCGGCTTCGCATAATGATAAAAATCATAGCGGCGCTGCTGACAAAAATATTCCCGCTCAAAAAGCTCCGGGAGCAGTATGATCGCAGCCCCCTCGGCCGCGGCTTTTCGCACCAGCTCCTCCGCTTTTTTTAAATTATTCTCCGGTGATTTCACACAGCGCATCTGAACCGCCGCAACCTTGACTCTACTCATGCTCTCTTCCTCCCTCTGCACACCATCCCCTATCGGGACTTTGGAATCTGCTGGGTGATACAGTGAATATTCCCGCCTCCCACGAGAATATCCCGCGCCGGAATCGGTATCACCTCTCGCTCTGGATTCAGCCGCTCCATGATCTCGACTGCCCGCCGGTCACTCATCTCATTCTCCCCACCAAAGACCGGCATCACAACTGCCCCGTTGGAAAAATAAAAATTTACATAGGATGCCGCTAACCGCTCGCCGACTTCCCGTTCATCCTCGCCCTCGGCAAAGTCATAGCCCCTCACTTCCTCCTCAGTGATGCACACCGGCACCTCGGGAATCGGAAGCTTATGGACCACAAGCGACCGACCGACCGCATCCTGCTCCCCCTCCAGATAAGCGAGGCAGGCTTTGGACAGCCTATATTGCGGATCTTTTTCATCATCCGTCCAAGCGAGCACAACCTCCCCTGGGCGCAAAAACGCGCACACATTGTCCACGTGCTCATTCGTCTCGTCCATATAGATTCCGCGCGGCAGCCACAGTACCTTTTTCGCACCGAGATACCACTTTAACCGCTCCTCAATCTCTCCCTTTGAGAGGCTCGGATTGCGCCCGGCGCTCAACAGACAGGATTCTGTGACCATGACAGTCCCCTCCCCGTCGCTGTGGATCGAGCCTCCCTCCAACACGAAGGGGGACGCATCGTAGAGCGGAAAACCATATTTTTTTGCGAAAAAGGAAGCAAATGCATTGTCCTTCTTCCATGAAGTGTAAAGACCGTCCACTCCACCGCCCCACGCATTGAACTCCCAGTTGATAGCACGGACACCGCCCTTTTGCCCAACGATGAATGTCGGCGCTATATCTCTCGCCCACGCATCATCCGTCTCCGCCACAAAAAGCTCTACATTCTGACGCCAGTCCGAAAGTGGTTCATCGCCGATTCCCATACATCCGGAGGAATCTATGTCACAACCCGTCACCGGATCCGCTCCAAAAATCATCTCCCGGGCCGACGCCATCCCCTGTGCGCTCACCGCCAGATAAGCCTTCTCGCTCCTTGCGATCCCCGCGATCACCCGGCAGAATGCCTCTCTGGCCGCCCGCGCACCATAAATCCAAGATCCTGGCCGCTCTGGCCAAATCAGAATACATCCCGCATGGGGCTCAAACTCTCCCGGCATAAAAAAGCCGTCCGTCGCCGGAATACTTTTTATCATTTTCTCTTCCATCTCATCCGACTCCTCAAAAACATCGTTTTCCCTCCCCAGCGCCCCTCAAAGGCAAACACAATTTTCCACTGTCAGGACAGCCGTCCCTTGAAATCCTCGTAACCAAATTCTTTGATCATCTCCACACTTCCTTCCTCGCCGAGCAGTGCAATCGCCGGGAGTGGGATTCCATTAAATGTGTTGTTCTTGACCATCGAGTAAATTGCCATATCCTCAAAAACGAGCCGGTCACCCACATGAAGCTCCTGCTCAAAGCTATAATCTCCGATCACATCCCCGGCGAGACAGGTCAGCGAGGACAGCCGATAAGTATGCGCCCGCTCTCCTCCGGGATAGCCGCCGCGAAGCGGCGGGCGGTAGGGCATCTCGAGAACATCCGGCATATGGCACGACGCCGAGGCATCCAAAATCAAAATATCGATGCCGTTGTGGACAATATCACAGATTTCCGTCACCAGATAGCCAGCGTGCAAGGCGATCGCCTCCCCCGGCTCCAGATACACCACAAGACGGTAGGTCTCCTTGATGTAGCGGATCAAATCCCGCAGGAGATCAATCCGATACCCCGGTCTTGTGATATGATGTCCTCCGCCCAGATTCAACCACTTTACTTTTCTTAAGTATGGTTTAAACTTCTTTTCAAATGCATAAAAAGTTTTTACGAGATCCTCCGCGTCCTGCTCGCAGAGCGTGTGAAAGTGCAATCCCTCGATGTCCTCGGGAAGCAGCGCCTCCCCATCTTCCCCAGTCTCCATACCAAGCTGCAGAAGCCCCTTTTGGAGCTCTTCTCCGGTGATTCCAAGTCTTGACCCGGGGGCACAGGGATCGTAGATGACGTGTCCCTCCTGCGTGGAATACTCCGGGTTGATGCGAAGCCCCATACTGACCCGCCTCTGCCCCAGACGGTTGTGTTCTGCCACCATACCTCTGTGCTTCTCATACTGCGCAAGGGAGTTGAAAATAATATGATCGCAGATTTTCACCAGCTCTGCCATATCCTGCTCCTTGTAGGCTGGAGAAAAGACATGATTTTCCTTCCCCATCTCCTCCCTCCCGAGGCGTGCCTCATAGAGCCCACTGGCCGTCGTTCCGCTGATATAGCTTCCGATCATCGGGTACATGCAGTGTGCCGAAAATGCCTTCTGTGCAAGAAGCACATGGCATCCCGTGTCGCGTTCCAGTTCCTGCAATATTATTAAGTTATCTTTTAATTTCTTTTCATCTATCACATAGCATGGAGTCGGCAAATCATTCCACAACATCTTCTTGGCCATTTACGATCCCTCTCCTTCCACTGCCCACTTTACGCGACTGTCTGCGGTTTCTCATCCACCACCCATGGCAGCCCGTACTCGTTCAACATTTCCATAAACGGATCCGGGTCGAACTCTTCGATATTAAACACGCCGTCGCCGTCCCAAACCTTATCCAGAATCAGCGCTGCGCCGATCATCGCAGGGACACCGGTCGTGTAGGAGATGGCCTGTGATCCAACCTCCCTGTAACATTCCTGATGATCACAGACATTGTAGATATAGATAGTCTTCTCCTCCCCATCCTTTCTGCCGATAAAGATACAGCCGATGTTCGTCTTACCGACCGTTCTTGGACCAAGAGATGCCGGGTCCGGCAGAAGCGCTTTCAAAAACTGAATCGGCACAATCTCCTGACCCTCGTACTTCACCGGGGAAGTGGAGAGCATCCCGACATTTTCCAGACATTTCATATGGGTCAGATAACTCTGACCGAAGGTCATAAAAAAGCGGATGCGCTTCACCCCCGGCACGTTCTTTGCGAGGGACTCGATCTCCTCATGGTGAAGCAGATACATATCTTTCTCGCCAACCTGTGGAAAATTATATTCTCTCTTAATTTCCATTGGCTTTGTCTCAACCCAGTGACCATCCTCCCAGTAAGAACCGTTGGCGGACACCTCTCGGAGATTAATCTCCGGGTTGAAGTTGGTCGCGAACGGATATCCGTGGTCACCACCGTTGCAGTCTAAGATATCAATGTAATCGATCTCATCAAAATAGTGCTTCAGAGCATACGCTGTGAAAACGCTGGTGACCCCCGGGTCAAAGCCGCTTCCCAAAAGAGCGGTGATGCCCGCATTCCGAAACCTCTCCCTGTACGCCCACTGCCAGGAATAATCAAAATACGCGGTAAATCCCGCCTCCTTACAGCGCTTCTCGTAAATGGCGCGCCACTTGGGATCGTCCGTGTCCTCCGGCTCGTAGTTTGCCGTGTCAATATAGTCTACCTTGCATGCGAGACAGGCGTCCATAATTGCAAGATCCTGGTACGGAAGCGCCACATTTAACACTGCATCCGGCCGGTACTGCTCGATCAGACCAATCAAATCCTCCACATTGTCCGCATCCACCTTTGCGGTTGTGATGACAGTGTCCGTACTTCCCTGTAATTTCTCCTTTAGCGCATCACATTTTTCCTTTGTGCGGCTCGCAATGCACAACTCAGAAAATGTCTTGCTGTTCTGGCAGCATTTGTGAATCGCAACTCCCGCGACGCCTCCACATCCAATGACCAACAATCTTCCCATTCTTTACTCCTTTCCGCACCCCAGAGATGCAGCAAATTATATATTATGTATTCTAAACTTAATATTTTTTGTGTTATCCGATCTACTTCTTGCGATCTTCCTCCTCCTCGAGCATATCCTCAACGTACTTCGGCAGCATGAAGGCCCCCTTGTGCAGATTGGTCGTGTAGTACCATGTCTTGATCCCCCGTGCTCTCCAGCGCCCCACGTCCAGATCTGTCAGCGGGTGATACTGCTTGGAGGCAAATCCAAACAGCCAGTACCCCGAGGAGCAAGTCGGTATGTGTGCCTGGTAGACGCGGCTGATCGGAAAGCTGTGGCTCGCCTTGCGGTGCATGAGGCGGCATGACTCTTCATCCTCGTCGTAAAATGGACTTCCGTGCTGATACACCATGATGCCGTCATCTTTCAGGGCTCGATAGCAATTGCCGTAGAACTCCTTTGTGAAGAGTCCCGCAGTGTGTCCCAGCGGATCGATCGCATCATTGATAATCAGGTCATACATATCCTGCTTCGTCCGCAAACAACGCAGCCCGTCCTCGTAATAGACATTG
>CAJLGN010000023.1 GCA_905206195.1 uncultured Roseburia sp. | reverse complement strand
CGCCTCCTATGCGATGGTGGAGAAGCATCTCCCCATTTTGGAGAAACGGTTGAAAAACAAGGGAAACAACGGCACGATCACGATTACCAATGAGAAAAAGAATATCAATTTCAAGGAGAATTTTGTGAAACGAGGCAGGGTTTCCGCGGGAAGCCTGCATCGGTATTCATTTGATGTCAGGGCCTAGTGCGCGCGTCCGTGATTCGTGAGGGAGGAGATTATGGCAGGGAGAGAGCAGGGGAGAGAAAAACAGAAGACCGCGGTCGCGGTCGCTTATGAGCCGGGAGATATGGCGCCGAAGATCCTGGCGACAGGCAAGGGAGAACTCGCCGAGAAGATTATCGAGAAGGCGAAGGAGAACGATGTGCCGTTTTACCAGGACAACAAGCTGGCGGAGACACTCTCGAGGCTTGAGATCGGGGATGCGATTCCGCCGGAACTCTATGAGGTTGTGGCGGAGATTCTGGTGTTTGTGGACGATATGGATCGGATGAAAGGAAAGCTGCACGCTTCGGGTCTGTTGTAGGGGGGTGAGCGGTTGAATAAGCGCGCGGTTGGAACTGCTTATGAGAGGCTGGCGGGTACCTATCTCAAGGAGCGGGGATATCAGATTTTAGAATACAATTTTAGGTGTCGTGCGGGGGAGATTGACATTGTGGCGAGGGATGGTGCATATCTTGTTTTCGTGGAGGTCAAATACCGCCGGAGCGCGGAGTGCGGAACTCCGTTCGCGGCGGTGGGAGCAAAGAAGCAGCGTGTGATCTGCCGCACGGCAGCATATTATCTCCTGACACACGGGTACGGGGAGACGACGCCATGCCGGTTTGATGTGGTCGGAGTGCTGGGGAAAGAGATACAGGTCATTGCGAATGCGTTTGAATATTGTGGGTAGAAAAGAGAGATGAATCAAAAATTGCAGATTCTAAGAAAGAAAAGAAATGGTAGGGCACTGCGGGAGGACTGGGAGGACTGCGGCGACGGCGCACAGGTACTGTTGCTGCGCTACCCGCTTTTGGAGGAGACTGGAATTGTGAAGCACTGTTTTACGACACGGATCGGCGGTGTGAGCGAGGGAATGTTCGCATCGATGAATTTAAGCTTTGCGAGAGGGGATTCCAGATCGGCGGTGGAGACAAATTACAGGCGGCTCGCGGGCGCGCTCGATGTGGATTACAAGAAGTTTGTACTCTCCGATCAGACGCACACTGCCAGGGTGCGCGCGGTCACCGCTTTGGATGCCGGGCGCGGACTTGTGAGAGAGAGGGATTATAAAGATGTGGATGGACTGATCACGAATGAACCGGGATTGGTACTGTCCACATTTTTTGCAGACTGTGTACCGCTTTATTTTGTGGATCCAGTGCAACGTGCAATCGGCATGAGCCATTCGGGATGGCGGGGCACGGTGGCGCGCATCGGGCGTGAGACGGTCAGAGCGATGCAGGAGACCTACGGAACGAAGCCACAGGATCTGATCTGTGCGATCGGGCCATCCATTTGCCAGGAGTGTTACGAGGTGAGTGCGGATGTGGCAGATGCATTTTTAGCGGAGTTTCCGGGTCACGAGAGCGAAGTTTTACAGCGCAGTCCAACAGCGGAGGGGGAGTGCAAATACCAGCTTGATCTCTGGCGGGCAAACGAGCTTGTCCTTTTGGAGGCGGGTGTTTTGCCGGAGCACATTGCGGTGACAGATATCTGCACCTGCTGCAATCCCGATGTCCTGTTCTCCCACCGGGCGAGCGGGGGAAAGCGGGGAAATCTGGGCGGATTTTTATGTCTGCGCGAGGATATCGGAGTGTGAAAAAAGGGGAGAGTGAGGAGAAGATGAACGAGAAGAATTATATAGATTATATCGTGGAAGAGACAAAAAAGATTCTGGCGATCGACAGTCCGAGCGGCTGCACGGGGGAGGTCGCAGAATATGTGATGGAAGTTTACCGCAAGCTTGGCTATGAGCCGCAGATGACGGTGAAGGGAGGCGTGCTTGTGGCGCTTGGAGGCAGGAAGCGGGAGGATGCAGTGTTGCTGGAAGCGCACGTGGACACACTCGGCGCGATGGTGGCGGAGATCAAGGGAGACGGACGGCTTAGAGTGTCGCCGATCGGAGGGATGAACGCCAACAATGCGGAGGCGGAGAATTGCAGAATCCGGGCGCGGTTTGGCGGTGTGTTTACGGGAACGTGCCAGCTCGTCGACGCATCGATTCATGTCAACGGTGATTACAGTGAGAAGAAGCGCGATTTTGATGCTGTGGAGATCGTGCTGGACGAGAATGTGCACACGAGAGAAGAGGTGGAAGAGCTCGGCATTCTGGCCGGGGACTTCGTCTGTTTTGAGCCGCGGACGACTGTGACGGAGCGCGGTTATATCAAGAGCCGCTTTCTGGACGATAAATTGAGTGTCGGAATTTTGCTGGGGTATGCGAGATATCTGAAGGAGGAGCGCGTTGAGCCGGAGCGCATGGTCTACCAGCACATCACGGTGTACGAGGAGGTCGGACACGGAGGTGCAGCGTCGATTCCTGCGGGTGTCGCGGAAGTGATCTCCGTGGACATGGGCTGTGTCGGGGAAGGCCTGACCTGCGATGAGACGAAGGTGTCAATCTGCGCCAAGGACAGCCGCGGACCGTACAGCTACGATGTGGTGACAGGGCTGATTGCAGCGGCAAAGCGCGAAAATCTAGACTTTGCAGTGGATGTGTATCCCTATTACGGTTCAGATGCCGATGTGGCGCTCACCGCCGGTTACGACGTCCGGCACGGATTGATCGGACCGGGCGTGTACGCCTCTCACGGGTATGAGAGAAGCCACGTGGAAGGGGTGAAAAATACCTTTGCGCTATTGCGGGCGTATTTGGGGTGAGGTGCAAAGCGGAGGGGCGTGCTTATTTTCTGGCGATTCACTTTGACACGGCGAATCGCTTAAGAAAATCTTCATAAATTCTAAGAGGATCTTTCTTGTATCGATAGATCTCCCATGGTATAGTTGCTGTATTAAAATAAATAATACAGTTCATACAGATGGGAGGTTATTGTTTGATTCAGCTAAATTACCGCGATTCCAAGCCGATTTACGAACAGATCAAGGATGGATTCCGAAAACTGATCATTTCAAATGCTCTTTCTGCCAATGAAAAGCTGCCGTCTGTGCGGGAGCTGGCGTCGAGTCTTGCAATCAATCCGAATACAATCCAGAAGGCATACCGGGATCTGGAAAGTGATGGATATATTTACACGATTGCGGGAAAGGGAACGTTTGTGGCGGAGGGGCAGGAAATTTTTGATACGAGACAGCATGAGCTGCTGCAGGAGTTTGACGAGATTGTGGAGGAGCTCTATTTTTTGTCTGTAGGGCGAAAGGAACTTGTGCAGCGCATCGATATGCTTGCAGAGGGGGGTGAATAGAATGATACAGGTGAAGGATTTGAAAAAGTCGTTTGACGGTTTTGAGGCGCTTAAGGGTGTGGATATGCATGTCAAAAAAGGGGCAATTTACGGTCTGGTAGGGCCCAACGGAGCCGGAAAATCCACACTTATACGCCACATTACCGGCGTGTACCGCCCGGATGCGGGGGAGGTGCTGATCGGGGGAGACCGCGCATATGAAAACAGGGTGGTGAAATCAAAGATTGCTTACATACCGGATGATTTGTTTTATTTCATGCAGGCGGACACGATGGAGATGAAGCGGTTTTACGAGGGCATTTATCCGGAATTTGACGCAAAGCTTTTTTACCGGATGCAGGAATTTTTTCCTGGAATTGATGTGAAACGGAACATCAGACGGCTGTCCAAGGGAATGCAAAAGCAGGTGGCATTTTGGCTTGCACTCTGCTGTAAACCTGAGATCATGGTGTTGGATGAGCCGGTGGACGGACTGGATCCCGTCATGCGGCGCCAGATCTGGAGTATTATTTTGGCGGAGGTGGCGGAGAAGGACATGACCGTGTTAGTATCCTCCCACAATTTAAGAGAGCTTGAGGATGTCTGTGATCATGTGGGAATTATGCATCAGGGCAGAGTGATGGTGGAGCGTGCGCTCTCCGATCTGCAGGGCAGTGTGTCGAAGATTCAGATTGCTTGTCAGAGCGGGATGCCCAAGCTGCCAGAGAATTTTGAGACACTTCACATGTCGAATACCGGGCGCGTCTACACGATGATCGTAAAGGGAGATCCGCGGGAGGCGGAGGCGGTTCTGACCGCGTGCAATCCGACGATCGTGGATGTGCTGCCCCTGACGCTGGAGGAGATCTTTATCTATGAGATGGGGGGTGCTGACTATGAAGTCAAAGACATTCTGTTTTAACTTGGCCATATTCAAGAAGAACTTTACGCATTATTGGCCGCTCTGGGCACTGCATCTTGGGTTTTTGATTTTGGCTATGCCAGTTATGATTTGGAAGGCGACCACGTCGGTGGTATACCTGGAGCGCGCGGGGGATGAGAGCCGGATGTACGACGTCGTGAAGAGAGTTTTGGACGTGCAGCTCGCTCCGCTTCCAATATTTTTGTTTGCGGTGATGATGGCGCTTGCGGTTTTTTCCTATCTGTATTCTGCCAAAAGCGCGCATATGATACACGCGCTTCCAGTCGACCGACTGGAACTGTATGTGACGAATTACCTGTCGGGTTTGTCTTTTTTGGTGGTGCCGGAGCTGCTGGTATTTCTGATATCTGTGCTGGTGTGCCTTGCAAACAAGATCACTTGCATCGAGTATCTGTTTGTCGGATTCCTGTGCCAGACGGGAATCAGCTTTTTCGCCTACACGATGGCGGTGTTCATCGCGATGTTTACAGGGCAGAGTCTGGCGATGCCACTTTATTATCTCGCAGCCAACTATCTGTATGTCGGATGTCTGTTCATCGTCAGCCGCGTGATTGTGCTGGTCGGTTACGGCATCTCAGATGCCTGGAATCCGGGAGTGTCTTGTATTCTCTCCCCGGTTTATTATCTGGGGAATAATCTTCGGGCCCGCTGTACTTACCAGGAAGGTACAACAATAGCAGATGGCATCTCAATCGGTGGAGTTCATCTTGTTGCAATCTATGGGATTATCGCACTCATTTTTTCTGTGGCTGCGTATCAGCTCTATAAGAGACGGCAGCTTGAGACGGCGGGAGACTGGGTCAGCATCGGAATCTTAAAGCCGATTTTCCGCTGGGGTGTGGCTCTGTGCGGCGGTGTATCGCTCGCGCTCTTTTTTACCGAGGCGCTTTGGGATCCGCGCGGACTCAATGTGTATGTGTGTATCACGAGCGGCGTCGTGGTTGCAGGAGCTGTCTGCTTTTTCGTGGCGGAGATGCTGTTGCAAAAGAGCTTCCACGTTTTTCGGCGCACACGGATTCTGGAGTGGGGAGGTTTCACCGCAGTGGCTGTGCTGTTCATCACACTTTTCCAGATCGATGCGTTTGGCATGGAGCGCCATGTTCCGGTGCAGGAAGAGATTGATGCGGCGTTTGTTTACATGGATTACCCGATACAGGTGGAGTCTGAGGAGCTTCCGGCGCTTCTGAAATTGCATGAGCAGGTGATCCAGGACAAGAGGGCGTATCTTGCGCTTGAGGAGGAGGGAAGCGGATATTATTACACGACCTTTCGATATTATTTGAAGGACGGAAGCATTTTTGAGCGCAGATATCCGCTGCCAGTGGAGGAGGAATACATCAATGATGTGTCCACGCCGTCCGGTCAGATCCTGGCGTGGGAAGAACAACCGAAAAATTTAAAGCGAGAAATTCTGGGGGTAGATTTTGGGGAGAATAAATATGTGTCCGGCCATATTGATCTCTACGATGACGCGCTGACCTTGCAGAGTTACACATTTGGAAACGAGGAACTGGAGCAGCTCATCACAGCGATTGAAAAAGATATCGAGGAGGGGAATTTTATCCCGTACTATATGATGAGTACCCGCGGAGGGGAGCGATCCGACTGCTACTACAACAGTTTGCAGCTCGAGTACTACAGTTCCAACGGCTACTATGACAACTGGGATTATTATTACAATTACGCAGAGCGCGCAGTTGTGGCTGAGTCTGCGGAGCGGGCGGAGGGGACGTATATCAGCAGCTACCTGCAGTTTGGCCCAGAATGCGTGAACACCGTGAAGGTCCTAAAGCGCCTCGGGATTGTGGGGGACACTTGGAAATTGTGGACGTACAAGGAATATGACCGGCTAAGTGGCAATCAGCAAAGCTGATTCTGCGGGCGGGGATGAGAAAAGAGGGTGGAATAGTTGTTATTCCATCCTTTTTGGTGTAAACTAAAAGATATGCAAAAGATGACAGATTTATGAATGACGGAGTGTTATTATGACGGAGAAGAGACATATTATTGATGCGATAGAGCCGGGCAGCATCGCGGAGGAGATGGAGCTCGCGCCGGGGGATGCGCTTATCGCCATCAACGGAAAAGAGATTGTGGATGTTTTTGACTATCACTATCTGATCCATGACGAGTACTTAAAGGTGCTCATTGAAAAGGCGGACGGCGAGCCGTGGGAATTGGAGATTGAGAAAGATTACGATGAAGATTTGGGGATCGTATTTGAGAATGGGCTGATGGATGATTATAAGTCCTGCCACAACAAATGTATTTTCTGCTTCATCGATCAGATGCCGGAGGGGATGCGGGGCACGCTGTATTTTAAGGATGACGATACAAGGCTCTCCTTTTTGCAGGGCAATTACGTGACGCTCACCAACATGAAAGAGAAGGATATCAACCGCATCATCGGGTACAAGCTGGGCCCCATTAATATCTCGGTGCAGACTACAAACCCGGCGCTGCGCTGTGAGATGTTAAAAAACCGCTTTGCGGGGGATGCGCTGAAAAAAATTGACAGGCTCTATGACGCCGGAATCCCCATGAATGGACAGATTGTACTCTGCAAGGGCGTCAACGACGGGGCGGAGTTGGAGCGCTCCATAGGCGATCTGACAAAGTATATTCCCTGCATGGAGAGCGTGTCCGTCGTTCCGGTGGGACTCTCCAAGCACCGCGACGGTCTGTATCCGCTGGAACCATTCACACGGGAGGATGCGCGCGCGGTGATTGATTTGATTCATAAATGGCAGGAGAGCTGTATGGAGCGCTACGGGACGCATTTTGTCCACGCAAGCGATGAGTGGTATATTCTGGCGGAGAGAGAATTGCCGGAGGAGGATAGTTACGACGGGTACATCCAGCTGGAGAACGGTGTGGGCATGATCCGACTGTTGGAGAATGAATTTTCGGAGGCGCTGGAGGAGCTTTGTGGCAGAGGGAGAGCAGATGGTGCGAGTTTAGAAAGCAGTGGCGGCGGTCTGTCGGATGCGGCGGGGGAAAGTTCAAGTGGGGAGAAATACCCCGAGGGGGAGCTTCCAGACAGGAGTGAGACGCACGTCGTATCTTTGGCGACCGGACTGCTTGCCGCCCCATTTCTCAGACAGATGGCGGAGAAGTGCATGAGGGAATTTCCAAATTACCGAATCACGGTGTACCCGATCCGCAATGAATTCTTCGGGGAGAGGATCACGGTGTCCGGGCTTTTGACAGGGCAGGATATCCGGGCGCAGCTCTCGGGCGAGAAGCTGGGGGAGCGCTTGCTTTTGCCCTGCAACCTCCTGCGCAGTGGGGAGGAAGTGTTTTTGGATGACATGACGCTCACGGAACTGAAAACGGCTTTACAAGTAGACATAGATATTGTAAAATCAAGCGGTCAGGATCTGCTGTACTCCATGCTGGGCATGGCGTAGATGCCTGGAATCACATGGGAGAACTTCGTTTTATTTGTGGATGAGAAAGGAATGGTCATATAGATGAGTAAACCAGTAGTGGCGGTTGTTGGGCGTCCCAATGTGGGAAAATCAACTCTGTTCAACGCGCTTGCAGGCGAGCGGATTTCAATTGTAAAGGACACACCGGGCGTGACGAGAGACCGCATTTATGCGGACGTGGAATGGCTTGACCACAATTTTACAATGATCGACACCGGGGGTATCGAGCCGGACAGCAACGACATCATACTGTCCCAGATGCGGGAGCAGGCCGAGATTGCAATCGCGACGGCGGATGTCATCATTTTTTTGACCGACGTGAGACAAGGGCTGCAGGATTCGGATTCCAAGGTGGCAGATCTGCTAAGGAGATCCGGGAAGCCTGTGGTGCTGGTGGTAAACAAGGTGGACAGCTTCGAAAAATATATGGGGGATGTCTATGAATTTTACAATCTTGGGATCGGAGATCCGTTCCCGATCTCAGCGGCTTCGATGCTGGGGCTTGGGGATATGTTGGACGAGGTAGTTGGACATTTCGCGGATTACAATAAGCAAGAGCAGGAGGATGAGCGGCCGAAAGTGGCGATCATCGGAAAGCCGAATGTCGGGAAGTCCTCACTGATCAATAAGCTGGCCAGAGAGGAGCGCGTGATCGTTTCCGACATCGCGGGAACGACGAGGGACGCCATCGACACGGATATCAAGTACGACGGAAAAGAATACGTCTTTATTGACACGGCGGGGCTCAGGCGCAAAAATAAGATCAAGGAGGAGATCGAGCGATACAGCATCATCCGCGCGGTGACCGCAGTGGAGCGGGCGGACGTCTGCATCATTGTGATCGACGCGACTGAGGGCGTGACGGAGCAGGATGCTAAGATCGCGGGGATCGCGCACGAGCGGGGCAAGGGAATTATCATCGCAGTGAACAAGTGGGATGCCATTGAGAAAGATGACAAGACCATCTACAAGCACACGGAGAGGATCCGCCAGATTTTAAGTTTTATGCCGTACGCGGAGATATTGTTTATCTCGGCGAAGTCGGGACAGCGCCTCGGCAAGATTTTTGAGACGATCGATGTGGTGATTGAGAATAACAGCATGCGCGTGGCCACGGGTGTGTTAAATGAGATCGTCGCGGAGGCGGTCGCGATGCAGCAGCCGCCGTCGGATAAGGGCAAGCGACTGAAAATTTATTACACGACACAGGTTGCGGTGAAACCGCCGACGTTCGTTGTGTTTGTCAACGATAAAGAACTGATGCATTTTTCTTATACCAGATACCTGGAAAACCGGATTCGTGAGACGTTCGGGTTCCGGGGGACGGCTTTAAAATTCATCATTCGAGAGAGAAAGGAAGAACAGTGATGTTTGGAGCGAGACTGATAGCATTGGCAATCGGATACCTGTTCGGGATATTTCAGACTGGATATTTTTATGGAAAAAGTCGGGGGATTGACATCCGAAGTGAGGGAAGCGGCAATTCGGGAGCGACCAATTCACTGCGCGTGCTGGGGCCCAAGGCGGGACTGATCACGTTTGCGGGGGATCTGTTCAAAGCGATCTTTGCGGTGCTCGTTGTGAAGCTTCTTTTCCGTGACACCTACCCGGAAGCGATCAAGGTACTGGAACTCTACGCGGGATTCGGCGCAGTGCTCGGACACAATTTCCCGTTTTACTTAAGCTTTCAGGGCGGAAAGGGGATCGCCTGCACCTCAGGCATGATCCTGGCTGTGTTTCCGATGGCGGCTCCGCTTTGTCTGGCGCTGTTTATCGGCTCCATCGCGATCACGCGGTACGTGTCGCTTGGATCGATTCTGGTGGTGATCAGCTACCTGGCGCAGGTCGTTGTCCTCGGACAGATGGGATACCTGCCGATCGCCGCACAGCATCTTCCGGAGTTTTATGTGGTGAGCGCCTGCTTTACGGCGATGGCGCTGTGGCGTCACAGAGCAAATATCGGGCGTCTTTTCGCGGGCACGGAGAATAAGTTTGGCACGAAAAAAGAAGATTAGAAAAGAGGAAAAATATGGCGGATGTAGCAGTCATCGGTGCAGGGAGCTGGGGCATTGCACTGGCAAAGGTATTGCATACAAATAAAAATCGGGTGACGGTCTGGTCGATTGTGGAGGACGAGATCAAAATGCTTCGGGAGAGGCTTGAGCATGTGGACAAGCTGCCGGGAGTGAAGCTTGCCGAGGATATGATTTTTACGACGGATCTTAAG
>CAJLGN010000022.1 GCA_905206195.1 uncultured Roseburia sp. | reverse complement strand
AAGCGGAGGGAGCGATGAGGGCAGCAGGCCAGACTGTGGGCTATTATGCACAAGAAAATGGGGCCCGACAGATGCTGATGACAAGACTGATTGTCTCGGTGGGATTTCTGGCGGTGCTTATGTATTTTTCCATGGGGCATATGCTCTGGGGGTGGCCGCTTCCGCCATTCCTCGACGGCAACCATGTCGGGGTGGGTCTCCTTCAGCTGTTGTTGACGGCCATTATTATGGTGGTGAATCAGAAATTTTTTACAAGTGGTTTTAAGGCTTTGATTCACCGTTCGCCGAACATGGACACTCTGGTTGCACTTGGTTCTGCGGCTTCTGTTTTATACAGCGTCTGGGCATTGTTTGCGATGTCCTATGTGCAGGTAACCGACGGATCACACGCGGCGATGGTCTATATGGACGAGTTTTATTTTGAGACGGCGGCGACAATTCTCACTCTGATCACTGTGGGAAAAATGCTGGAGGCGCGCTCCAAGGGAAAAACGACCGATGCGCTGAAAGGTTTGATGAAGCTGGCTCCAAAGAATGCGACGGTTGTGCGGGATGGCGGGGAGATTGTTGTCCCGGTGGAAGCGGTGCAAAAAGGTGACATTTTTGTGGTTCGTCCCGGGGAGAATATTCCGGTCGACGGTATAGGGGTAGATGGAAAAAGCGCGGTCAATGAATCTGCCCTTACCGGCGAGAGCATTCCGGTCGATAAGGTGGTCGGCGATACGGTATCTGCAGCCACCATCAACCAGTCTGGATTTATCAGATGTGAGGCGGCGAGAGTCGGGGAGGATACAACCCTCTCCCAGATTATCCAGATGGTCAGTGACGCGGCGGCAACGAAGGCTCCGATTGCAAAGGTTGCGGACAAGGTTTCCGGAATTTTTGTCCCGGTGGTTATCGCCATTTCCATTGTGACCTTTATCGGGTGGCTGATTGTCGGGGAGTCCATAGGCACGGCGCTCTCCTTTGCGATTGCGGTGTTAGTCATCAGTTGTCCGTGCGCGCTTGGGCTTGCGACTCCGGTGGCGATCATGGTGGGAAACGGTATGGGGGCAAAGAACGGCATTCTGTTTAAAACAGCTGCTTCTTTGGAGGAGACTGGTAAGATTCAGATTGTTGCACTGGATAAAACAGGCACGATCACCTCCGGGGAGCCCAAGGTTACAGATATCCTTCCGGCGGAGGAGGGAAAGGAAACAGAATTGCTTGCGCTGGCCTACCAATTGGAGAAGAAGAGTGAACATCCGCTCGCCAGAGCAATTATACAAAAGGCGGAAGAGCTTCACCTGAAGGCGGACGATGTGACAGACTTCGCCGCGATGCCCGGAAATGGGTTGACTGCAAAGTGGAACGGACAGCTGTTGAGCGGCGGCAATTATAAATTTATCTGTGCGCAGGCAAATATTTCTGACACCGTAAAGCGCCATTCCGAAGTGCTTGCCCAGGCGGGGAAGACCCCTCTGTTCTTCAGCAAGGATGGCAAGCTGGCCGGTATTATCGCGGTTGCAGATGTGATTAAGGAAGACAGTCCAGAGGCGGTGAGACAGATGCGCAATATGGGAATCCATGTCGTCATGCTGACGGGGGATAACGCGCACACGGCCAGAGCGATCGGAAAGCAGGCCGGTGTGGATGAAGTGATTGCAGGAGTCCTTCCGGATGGCAAGGAAAGTGTGATTCGCAAGTTGAAGGAGCACGGAAAGGTTGCCATGGTCGGTGATGGCATCAATGACGCGCCGGCGTTGACCAGGGCGGATATCGGTATCGCCATTGGCGCCGGCACGGATGTGGCGATTGACGCAGCCGATGTCGTTTTGATGAAGAGCAGACTCTCCGATGTTCCGGCAGCAATCCGCATGAGCAGAGCCACAAGAAGAAATATCCATGAGAATCTGTTCTGGGCGTTTTTCTACAATACGATTGGAATTCCTCTGGCGGCTGGTCTTTTGGTTGGAATCTTGGGGTGGAAGCTAAACCCGATGTTCGGTGCGGCGGCGATGAGTCTGTCCAGTTTTTGCGTGGTGACAAATGCGCTGAGACTCAACCTTTTTCAGATGCACAATGCCAGGAGAGACAAGAAGGTGAAGAAGCAGATTTCATCCAGTATTTTTACAGATATCCGGGCGGATGTGGCGACGAGTGATCAGGAGGACGGCTCTGTGAAAAAACAATTGAAGATCGAGGGCATGACCTGCAGCCACTGCGAGGGACGTGTGAAAAAAGCGCTGGAAGCGGTGGACGGCGTGAAGGAAGCTGTGGTGAGCAGCCAGACAGGAACGGCTGTCGTCACATTGACGGCGGACATTTCAAATGCAGTTTTAAAGAAGGCTGTGGAGGAGGAAGATTACACGGTTCTCGCTGTGGAATGAAAGGTGATCAATCTGACACAGATCAGAAAATCGTACGGTGCAGCAAGGTCTGCTTCCTGATTGACGATGCCTGCGTAGGATGGTAAAATAAACAATCAAAATCGTGTGCAGAGGTGGTATCGGTGGCAGTGCAGCGCAATATTTTAGTTGTAGATGATGAAGAAAAAATTCTGGAGGTTGTTTCTTCTTATCTGGAAGCGAAAGGCTTCCAGGTATATACAGCCGAAACTGGAAAAGAGGGCCTGGAAATATTTGATCGAGAATCAATTTCTTTTGTGATTCTCGATCTGATGCTGCCGGATACCCCCGGCGAAGAGGTCTGTCAAATTCTGCGGAAGCGTTCCCGCGTTCCCATTATTATGTTGACGGCAAAGACGGTGGAAGATGATATGCTCCATGGCTTGGATTTGGGTGCGGATGATTATATTACAAAACCCTTCAGTCTGAAAGAATTACATGCCCGCATAGAAGTGATTTTTCGTAGAAGTGGAAATGACCTGACACCGCTGGCGCAGAAGTTTTCGTGGAATGCGGGGGACTTACAGATTGATTTTGATCACACCGAAGTAAGAAAACGCGGTGAGGTGGTCAGTCTCACGCCAAAGGAGTGGAAGATACTCGTCGCGCTGGTGAAATATCCAAATAAGGTATTCTCGCGCGAAGCCCTGATTGAGATTGCTTTTGACCTCGGGTTTGACGGATACGACCGTGTGGTGGATACGCATATAAAGAATCTTCGTGTAAAGATTGAGGACGATCCCAAAAAGCCGATTTATGTCAGGACGGTGCATGGCATGGGATATCGATTTGGAGGGGACGCCAATTGAAAAAACGGAAACTTATCACACAGCTCTCAACAGGATTTGCGTGCATCGCGCTCGCCACGATCGCACTGATCAGCCTGGCTTCCAATCTGCTCATCAACCGCCAGTTTGAGCGCTATGTGGAAACGCAGCAGAAGGAATTTGCAGACAGGCTGGCAGAGGGGATGGCCAATGTCTATGACATGGTGACGGACACCTGGAACGTGGGTTATATCCACGGGACGGGTATGTATGCCTTAAATGATGGTTATATCATAAAGGTCTATGATAAAAATGGGGCGGTGGTCTGGGATGCGGAGAATCATGATATGGGGAGCTGCCATCAGATCATGGATGACATCGTGGTTCTGATGGAGGAGCGCAGGCCGGATTTTGACGGAGAGTTCGTGACGAACCGCTATGATTTGTCGCAGATGGGTGCATCGATTGGCGCGCTTGAGGTGAGCTATTACAGTCCCTATTACTTAAATGAGAATGCATTCCAATTTCTGGACGCCCTGAATCGTATTCTCGCTGTGATCAGTGTGGCTGCTCTGCTGGGCTCTGTGATTTCGGCTTATTTTTTGGCGCGCAGACTTTCGGAGCCATTATCCAAAACGATTCATATTACCAAGGAGATTTCCGACGGGAATTACAGCATTCGCTTTGAGGCGGAGCCAAGGACGCAGGAGTTGTATGAATTGACACAGAATATCAATCAAATGGCGGAATCTCTGGAGGAGCAGGAGTCCCTGCGCAAGCAGATGACAACCGATGTGGCGCACGAATTAAAGACGCCGATGGCGATTGTCGCGTCGCATCTGGAGGCAATCATAGAGGGCGTGTGGGAGCCGACGAGAGAACGTTTGCAAAGCTGCTACGATGAAATCGGCCACATTACCCAGCTCGTCACAGATATGCAGCGGCTGAGCCAGACCGAGAGCGGGAGTCTGAAGCTGAACAAAGAACCGGTGGAGCTAAAAGCATTTGCGGAAGAGATTGTTCCACATTTCGAGGGGCAACTCCTCGAACATCAGCTCGCATGTAGAGTATCCGGAGATGCGAGCACAGTGCTGGTCGACCGCGGGCGGCTGCAGCAGGTCGTGAGCAATCTTTTGTCGAATGCCATCAAGTATACGGACGACGGGAAACAGATAGAAATTGTCGTAGAAAATAGAGCGGACGGTGCAGTTCTCACAGTGGCAGATGAGGGGATCGGCATTCCAAAAGAAGAGCAAAAGAAAGTCTTCGAACGGTTTTATCGCATCGATAAATCTCACAGCCGCAAGACAGGGGGAGCCGGAATTGGGCTTGCGATTGTAAAAGTGATTGTGCAGGCACATGGCGGAAAGGTGGAGCTGGAAAGTGAGAAGGGAAAAGGCAGCCGGTTCCACGTGTATCTGCCGAAAGAATAACGACTTTGGAAAATGTTTTTCTGGCATAGGACAATCCATGTGTTTCATATCTTTTCTTGTGTTGGAAAGATTGGATGGTCGGCAGTGGAAAATAGAATAAATTTCGAAGAATTAAAGACGATTGACCCCAGGCAGGTGGAAAAAGACGATCTTGTAGATATACAGGACGTTCGAATCAATGAGCAGCTCCAAAAAGAGGAACGGATATCCGATTTTATCCGGCAGATTAAAAACCCCTATGTATGCCGGTGCGGAGATATGGTGGTGCAGTCAGTTTTTGCAGATAGCGACGCGACATTAACAGATCGGCTGGCGCAATATTTTAGGCTGACATAGCCGATATAGTAATGAAACAGGAATAGAGAAAACAAGACCATCCCAATGTGTTTTTCTGACTTTAGAACACTTTCGGAGGTCTTTTATTTTGGAAGAAATAAAAAATAGGACAGTTTACAGGGCTGCAATTTATATCCGTCTCTCAAGAGAAGACAAAGATAAGTGGGAGAGCAACAGTATTAAAAACCAGCGGGATCTGATATATGCGTTCTTGAGAGATAAGGGAGACATCCAGGTTTGCACAGAAAAAGTGGACGATGGGTACAGCGGTGTAGATTTTAACCGTCCCGCCGTGACGGAACTGTTGGAGGAAGTAAAAAACGGGGAGATCAACTGCATCATTGTAAAAGATTTGTCCCGTTTTGGCCGCAATTATATTGAGACGGGGCGGTATATACAACAAATATTTCCGTTCATGGGCGTCCGTTTTATCGCGGTCAATGACAGCTATGACAGTATGCGGGCAGAAGGCCAGACAGATCAGATCATTTTGCCGTTTAAGAACCTGATGAACGATTCTTATTGCAGGGATATCTCGGTCAAGGTGCGAAGCCAGATTGAAATTCGGCAGAGGCGGGGGGACTACATTGGCAGCTTCCCGGCATTTGGATATTTCAGAGATGAAAAGCAGAAGAGCAAACTGGTCATTGATGAGATTGCGGCATCCACGGTGCGCGACATTTTTGCAATGCGGATTGCCGGGCAGAACAATAAAAGCATCGCAGAATATTTAAACGTCCGCGGCGTTCCCTCCCCCATGGAATACAAGGCACTGCTGCATTGGAAATATACGACTTCTTTTAAGTTAAAGCCCCAGGCAAAATGGTCTGCGGTGGCGGTAGACCGCATTCTCAAAAATGAGCTTTACACGGGTGTCATGGTGCAGGGAAAAGAGAGGACACTAAATTATAAAGTGAGAAAACGAATGAAGGTCAGCAGAGAGGATTGGATCCGTGTGGGGGACACCCATGCGGCGATTATTCCAAAGTCCGACTTTGAAATTGTGCAAAAACTGATGCTCTGTGATACCAGGACAGCGCCAAAAGAAAAGAGATTGTATTTTTTTTCGGGTCTGCTGCGCTGCGGCGGCTGTGATTGTAATATGGTGCGCAGGAAAGTTCAGTCTGCCGGTTTCGAGTACAATTATTATATTTGTTCCAGTCACAAAAAGGATAAGACGGTGTGCAGCAGCCACCGGATTCGAGAGGATTCTCTTAGCACGGCGGTTTTGTCCATGCTTCAGTGCCACATTGCCCTGCTCGGCACGCGGGATGCGCTTCTCCACATGATTGATACAATACCGCTGCAGGAGTGTGAAGTGCAGAAAAGAACCGAGCAGTTAACGCAGAGGCGCGCAGATTTGCAGCGAATGCAAAAATTAAAAATTTCGCTATATGAGGACTATCGGGATGCGCTTCTGACAAAAGAGGAATACCTTGAAATGAAAGCGGATTACGAGTCGTCCTGCGCGGATCTGGAACATGCCATAGAAACACTCGAGGGGGAGACGAAAGCACTCATACAACAAAGTAATTCTCATAACCGGTGGATTGAGACCTTTAAATCGCTTGGAAATATTGCGGAATTAAACAGGAGTATCCTGGCGCTTGCAATCGAAAAAATCATTGTAATTGACGCTCACCATATTAAAATCCTATATCGGTATCGCGATGAATTTGAGAGGGAGGTCGAGAGATATGGCGCGAAAAAGCAGGAGGGAGATGCAGCGGGGGAGCGTGGCAGAAAAGCAGGAGGCAATCTATAAAACAGCCATTTATGCAAGACTCTCCAAGGAAGATAACAGCGCCGATGGCGGTTCCGTTGCAAATCAAATTTACATCGTAGAGCAATACATAAAAATGATGCCGGATCTGGAACTTATGGCGACATTTTCCGATAATGGTCAGACGGGGACTCATTTTGAGAGACCGGCCTTTGGGGAGCTGATGGATGCTGTCAAAAAGGGAGAGATAAATTGTATCGCTGTCAAAGACTTATCTCGTTTTGGGCGAAACTATCTGGAGACCGGCAACTACCTTGAAACAATCTTTCCGTATTTCGGCGTCCGTTTTATTGCGGTCAATGACCATTTCGACAGCTTGCACACCCAAAAGGGAGACACGCTTCTTGTACCTCTTAAGTCAATCCTCCACGACGCTTATGCGAAGGACATTTCCAAAAAGGTCAGTACTGCGATCGATATAAAAAAGAAAAGTGGGAAATTTATGGGAAAAATGCCTCCGTACGGATATATGCGCGACACTGCGGATCGCTACAAATTGGCCGTGCATTTGGAGAGGGCAAAGATTGTGAGGCAGATTTTCAAGTGGCGTTTGGAGGGAGTCGGCCCAACAGAGATCGCCCGGCGATTGAACCACATGGGAGTGCCCACACAGATGCAAATACGCTTTTTTGAGGGACATAAGGATGGAATTGCAGCTGCACGTTGGCGCGGATCGACGATCACGGATATACTGAAAAATCCGTGCTATTTGGGATGCCTGGTGGAGAGAAAGGGAAGTCACACCCTATATGTCGGAAAAAATCAGGTGCAAATTCCCCCGTCGGAATGGAAATTGATTGAAAATACGCACGAGGCCATCATTGACAGGGAAATATTTGAAGCTGTCCGCAATCTGGAGGGGGAGAGCTGTGCAAAACAAAAGTGGGGGCGCGGAGAAAACAAGATTTACTGGAAGTCATAGGGGGATCAACTACTGCTGGGGATTTCCCACTGCGTGTCATAAAAGGCTCTGATGTTTGCGTTATCGTGCGCTTTTGGGGGAGTGTGGGATGAATAAGGGAGTAATTGCATTTTATTTGAGATTATCCGATGAGGATGAGAACCGGTTGCAGGGGGAGAGCAACAGTATCAAATCACAGCGGGAAATACTCACAGAGTACGTCAAAGGCAGAGCTGAATTTGCGGGATATCAAATCGTGGAATTTTGTGACGATGGGTACAGTGGGACTCATTTTGAGAGGCCCCAAGTGCAGAGACTTCTTGCCGGAGTCAGACGTGGAGAGATTTCTTGTATCGCAGTTAAGGATTTTTCGAGATTTGGGCGAAATTATATAGAGGTTGGAAATTATCTGGAGCAGGTATTTCCTTTCTTTGGGGTTCGCTTTCTATCCGTTCATGATTGCTTTGACAGTGATACGGCCGTCTTTTCCGGAGAATTTTTTGATGTCGCTTTCAAGAATTTAGTCTACGATCTGTACAGCAAAGACCTTTCAGAGAAGATTAAAAGTGTCCGGCGCACAAAGGCGGAACAGGGGAAGTTTATCGGCGCTTACGCGCCCTACGGATACTTAAAGGCGCCCGAACAAAGGCTCGTGGCTGACCCGGAGGCAGCGCCTGTTGTCCAGAGCATTTTTGCGATGGCGATCGAGGGGATTCCAAGAGCGCAAATTGCAAAAAAGCTCAATGAAAACGGGATTCCCTCTCCTTTGATGCTGCGGGAATTGCGCGGGCAGCATTTCCCGTGCAATCACGTGAACGGGAAGTGTGTCTGGAGAACGTCGGCGGTGTCCGCTATATTGAAAGATCAGCGCTATGCAGGGGACAGCGTCTATGGAAAAGTGAGGCCTAGAGCAGTTGGAAGCCGCAGGCAGCAAACGCTCCCGCAGGAACAGTGGGTGATTGTCCAAAATACCCACGAGGCAGTAGTTCCGCGGGAGACATTTCAGGAAGTTCAGAGAATGTTTGCTAAGAGAGCATATACACGGGGCACAGAGTGCGCACCGTTGGCTGGAAAGGTGCGCTGTGCGGCCTGCGGCCATGCGATTTCGAGAGCCAAGCGAGCGCGGTCAAACGGAATTTGGACGGCGGAGTACCGGTGCGCGCTCCAGGATATGACGGCGGAGTTTGGCTGTTATTCCGGGCGCATACAAGAAAGTAAGATAGAAGAAGCAGTCCTTACAGTGCTGCGCTGTATGTCAGCGCTCGTGATGAATATGGAACTCGCCCGTGCCGCAGAGGACGCAAACCAGGAGAAAATTGCACAGACAGAGAAACTTCTTATTCAATATCGCAATGAAGTTTCGGGGCTGAGAAGAAAGCGCTTGGCAAAGTATGAGGCGTATCAGCGCGGCATCATTTCGAGAGAAGCTTTCGTGGCCGCCAAAAAAGAGATCGATAGAAACATCGAAAAAATCTTGTCAGACAGCGAGAGAGAGCAAACGAAATTTTGTCAGTTAAAGAGTGCGGGCGAACAGACGGCCAAGGCCAGAATGCGCATAGAAACGTTCGCGCCGTTTGATGCTTTGACGCGGGAGACGGCAGTTGCTTTTGTAAAGCAAATTTTTATATGCGAGGACGGCTCCTTGCGTATTGAATGGCAATTCAGAGACTTATTTTTAGCCCTAACTTGACAGGAGAGTACGTATCGCGTATCGAGAAGCGGGCGCTTGATACGCTCCGAAAAAACTTTGGGGAGTGCAAGGATGGGGAGTGAAATGACACTTCCCTTTCTTGCTTATCTGTGCTAAAATAAAAGCATCTTTTTTGTTGAATGACATATGTCTGTATTTTCAGAGCAGTGTTTCACTGTATATCCCAACGATTTTCAGGAATAAAAAGGAGAGATACGTTGTATAGTATTGTATCAACAGCGATTCTATGTGGTATCCACAGTGTACATGTCTCCGTGGAGGCGGATGTCAGTGACGGGATGCCGGTGTTTGAGATGGTTGGATTTCTGGCCTCCGAGGTGAAGGAGGCGAGGGAGCGCGTGCGGACGGCATTGCGCAATTCCGGGTTCATCCTGCCGCCGAAGCGGATCACGGTGAATTTTACCCCGGCGGATATACGCAAGTCTGGATCGGGTTTTGATCTTCCCATTGCGGTGGCGGTGCTGGCGGCGATGGGGCGCGTTCCGCGGGAAGCGCTGGAGGGGCTGTTTGTGATCGGGGAGGTCGGACTAAACGGCGATGTGCAGCCTGTCCACGGTATCCTTGTGATGGTCGCGGAGGCCAAGGAGCGCGGCGTGCAGCGGTTGATTGTCCCGGCGAAGAACCGGAGGGAGGCGGAGATGGTGACGGGGGTGCGTGTGTATGGGGTGACATGCATCCGGGATGTGATTGCAATTTTTATGGGGGAACCGTGGGAGGATACTCCCTATTATATAGAAGCGGAGGGACACAGGGAAAATCCGCCGGATTTTGCGGATATCACAGGGCAGCGGATGGTGAAGCGGGCGTGCGAGGTCGCG